>JBJENM010000136.1:0-7599 GCA_051880175.1 Agathobacter sp.
TGGATCTTCGGTGGTGACGGATGGGCATACGATATCGGTTACGGCGGATTAGACCATGTACTTGCTTCCGGTGAGAATGTAAACGTAATGGTATTCGATACCGAGATGTACTCTAATACAGGCGGACAGGCTTCTAAGGCTTCCAATATCGGTGAAGTTTGTCAGTTCGCTGCTGCTGGTAAGGAAATTGGAAAGAAGTCACTTTCTGAAATCGCTATGCAGTATGGATATGTATATGTTGCTCAGATTGCTCTTGGAGCAAATATGGCACAGGCAGTTAAGGTTATCGCTGAGGCAGAAGCTTACAACGGACCTTCACTGATTATCGGTTATGCTCCTTGCGAACTTCACGGTATCGCTAAGGGTGGTATGAACCACTGCCAGGATGAGATGAAGAAAGCAGTAGCTGCTGGTTACTGGAACCTCTTCTCATTCAACCCGGCTCTTAAGGCTGAAGGAAAGAATCCATTCACACTTACCTCTAAGGCTGGTGATGGATCTTACCAGGAGTTCCTGAACAATGAAGCTCGTTATACTCGTCTGATCAAGCCATTCCCAGAGAGAGCAGAGAGACTCTTTGCTGAATCTGAGAAGGCTGCAAAAGAGCGTTACGAACACTTACAGAAGTTAGTAACTCTGTACGGAAACGACAATCAGTAATTAGAGTTTATCTAAGACATAAAACTCCGGTGCACTTTTGGTGCATCGGAGTTTTTTTTGTTTACAAGAATAATGAGGAATGATAAAATATAAAAAGATTATTAGGTACTAGTCGGAGGAGACCGTTATGGAAAATCTGCTTGACCAGCTTCGGATGCAGATGTATCGACGAAAAAAGAGAAAAGATACATATCAGGCAGCAATGAACCGTAACAGGAAGGCTGAAGAGTTAAAACGAAAAGAAAAGGAAACAATAGTTGTGGAAAAGCAGGAAAATGTGTTTGAAAATTTGATCGAGAAAGTAATTCCGACTGTTGAAAAGCCAGCAGTAGAAAAGACAACTGCAAAAGTAAGTGATGACACACTTTTAGCTCAAATTGATGAGTTCCGGGTGAGGGCGCAGCAGCTTCAGCTGTTATTGGATAGAAAACAGGAAAAGGCAAAAGAGCTACAGCAGATTGTTTCTGAAAGAGAAGATAAGGCAGAAGAGCTTGAGAAAATCGTAAAGGAGCGTCAGGTTCGTGCAGATGGACTTACAGAGGCTGTCGAAAAGAAAATAGATTCCATGGCATATAAAGTAGATGCCAAATTGGATGAGGTGAAGACTACTGTAAATTCGAAGCTGCAGGAGGGTCAGGAGAAGGAAGAGACGCGGAATGCAGAAATCAAGGAAGCGTTAAACCAGGTTTCCGAGAAGGTTGACGGAATGAGCGCTGTGACAGAACAGCTTGATACGGTGAAGGCAGATCTTTCTGAAAAGATACATACAGAAAGTGTGCAGAGCTATCGCAATATTTCTGAGCTTTTGAAAAATGTGGAAGGCCGGTTAAATAAGCTGGATGCTCTTGAAGCGGAGGTTCATAAGCTTCGCAAGGTAACACGCGCAATTATCGTTTTCACAATTATTAATTTGGTAGGTGTGATTGTGTCCATTCTTGCCAATTTCGGATTATTCGTTTTTTAATAGGGAACAAATGAATGCAATTCCACAACCGGAATTGCATTTCTTGCTTTTAATCATTCCAATAAGAGGAGAGTTGTATGGAAAAAAGACCAATATGGGTAGTGGGACATAAGAATCCGGATACCGATTCCATTTGTGCAGCTATTGCGTATGCAGATTATAAAAATCAATTGGGTGATGGAAAATATATTGCAAAACGTGCGGGTGAAGTGAACGCGGAAACCGCTTTTGTGTTGCAGCATTTTGGCGTGGAAGCGCCGGCGTATATTGATGATGTAGGAACGCAGATTAAGGATATTGCAATTCGAAAAACGGAAGGGGTCAGCAGTCATATTTCCATGAAAAAAGCATGGGAAATGATGAAGATTTTGAACGTAGTTACACTTCCGGTAGTGAATGCAAAAAATCAGTTAGAGGGAATTATTGTAACCGGGGATATTGCAAAGTCCTATATGGATGAATATGACAATGCCATTCTTTCGGTGGCGAGAACCCAGTATAAGAATATTGTGGAGACTCTGGAAGGCCGTATCATCACAGGAAACGAGCATGGATATTTCGTGAAAGGAAAGGTTGTAATCGGTGTTGGAACCCCGGAAGTACTTCAGGAAAGTATCGAAAGTGATGATCTGGTTATCATCGGAGACCGGGAGGAGTCCCAACTTCTTTCCATCGCGGAGAATTGCAGCTGCCTGGTGGTTACCAGCGGATTTGAAGTGAGTCAAAAGGTCATTGATGCGGCAAATCAAAGAGATGTCATTGTAATCAGCACCCCTTATGATACCTTTACAACCGCTCGTCTGATTAATCAGAGTATGCCAATCAAGCATTTTATGACGAAAGGCGATATCATTCATTTCCATCTCGATGATTATGTGGATGAAGTCCGGGACGCAGTGGCAAAGATTCGCCATCGGGATTTCCCAATTTTGGATGATAATCAAAATTATGTGGGGATGTTCTCTCGCAGACATTTGATGAGTACCCAGAAAAAACAGTTGATACTGGTAGATCACAATGAAAAATCTCAGGCGGTAAGCAATATTGAAGAAGCGGAAATCTTAGAGATTATTGATCACCATAGAATCGGAAGTCTTGAGACCATTGCACCGGTATATTTCCGAAATCAGCCATTGGGCTGCACATCAACGATAATTTACCAGATGTATCAGGAGAAGGGGCTTACCATTTCAAAGCAGATCGCAGGGCTTTTGTGCTCTGCCATCATATCGGATACACTAATGTTCCGTTCTCCAACCTGTACGGAAATTGATAAGGAAGTGGCAATGAAGCTGGCGAAAATCGCAGAGATTGATGTGACGGATTTTGCACAAAAAATGTTTGAGGCGGGAAGCAATTTCGATAGCAAGACAGAAGAAGAAATATTAAATCAGGATTTTAAAATATTCCATTCCGGCTCAACAAACTTTGGTGTCGCACAGGTAAGTGCAATGAATCGGTTGGCCCTTGACAAGGTACAGGCAAGAATTACACCGCAGCTGCCAAGAATGATCGGAGACAAGAAAATTGATATGATGTTTGTTATGCTGACAGATATTCTTACGGAAACGACCAAATTGATCTATTGTGGGGATGGGGCTGAAAGCCTGGTTCGTGATGCATATAATATGGTAGACCCGGATGGTGTTATTCTGAAGGGTGTTGTGTCGCGAAAGAAGCAGCTGATTCCAACCCTGATGGCTGCGCTTGTAGAAAAATAAATCTCCCATTTCGGGAAAGTGTTCCTGAATGAATTTGCATATTCGAATAGCAAAATTCATTCTGAGGAACACAAATCCGAAAAGGGATAAATAAAAAAACATCGTGGAAAGAAAGGATGGACTTGATATGAAATTTACAAAAATGCACGGATGTGGAAATGATTATGTATATGTGAATCTTTTTGAAGAAACAGTAGAGGATGCTCCGAAGCTTGCAACGGTTGTAAGCGACAGACATTTTGGCATCGGATCGGATGGGGTTATTACAATCGGGCCCTCGGAGGTGGCTGATTTTCGAATGAGAATTTATAACGCAGATGGCTCCGAAGCAGAGATGTGTGGAAACGGAATTCGATGTGTTGCAAAGTATGTATACGACCATAAGCTGACGGATAAGACCGAAATTACTGTGGAAACCGGAGCAGGAATCAAAAACCTGACCTTGTTTACAGAAAATGAAAAGGTACAGCAGGTACGGGTAGATATGGGGGAACCAATCTTAGAACCATCACAGATTCCTGTATTATCCAACAAAAATCCGGTGATAGCAGATTCCATCCTTGTTGGAAATATGGAGTGGCGAATGACCTGTGTCTCTATGGGGAATCCTCACGCGGTTGTATTTGTAAAAGATGTTGCAAGCTTCCCAATCGAGCAGTTCGGCCCACTCTTTGAAAAGCATGAGCGTTTTCCGAAGAAAACAAATACGGAATTTGTTCAGGTAATCTCCAGAACAGAGGTTTCCATGAGAGTGTGGGAGCGGGGCTCCAATGAGACCTGGGCGTGCGGAACCGGCACATGCGCAACGGTTATGGCCTGCATTATGAATGGATATACGGAAAATAAAGTGCTTGTCCATTTAAGAGGCGGCGATCTTACAATTGAGTATGATCCGAATACAAAGCACATTTTTATGACCGGTCCGGCAACGGAAGTATTTAATGGTGAAATTGAAATGTAGACACATCAGAGGATGAAAAATTAATCCTATATTAAATAATTATACGAGGTGATTTGATGAAGATTAGGCAGCTTCTGGAAGAATTGGAATATACACTTTTGGCGGGAGATATCGATACAGAAATTTCTACTCTGGTTTACGATTCCAGGAAAGTACAGGAAGGCTCTCTTTTCGTCTGTATTTCAGGAACCCTTCGGGATGCACATGATTTTATTCCCGACGTAATTGCAAAGGGTGCAAAGGCAATTGTAGTAGAAAAAGATGTGGAACGAAAAGAGGGAATCACATATATTAAAGTAGAGAATTCCAGAAGGGCGTTGGCATATCTTTCAGCAGCATATTTTGGACATCCGGCAAGGAAGTTAAAGACAATCGGAATTACCGGAACGAAGGGAAAGACAACCACAACCTACATGGTGAAATCAATTCTTGAGTCCGCAGGAATCAAGACCGGACTGATTGGAACGATTGAGGCCATCATTGGAGAGGAACACATTCCTGCTGCAAATACCACACCGGAATCCTATGTGGTACAGGAATATTTCCGGAAGATGGTGGATGCCGGACTTGATGCGGTGGTGATGGAAGTCTCTTCCCAGGCACTCATGCTTTATCGTGTGGAAGGGTTTACCTTCGATATCGGCGTATTTACAAACCTTGAGCCGGATCATATCGGAGAGAACGAGCATAAAGACTTTGAGGATTATATGCACTGTAAAAGTCTGTTGTTTCAGCAATGCAAAAAGGGAATTTTCAATGGAGACAGCGAATTTATTTCCGGCATTTTGGAAGGTCACACCTGCGAGGTTGAGACCTTCGGCTATCAGGCATCAAACGATTTGCGGGCAGAAGAGGTGGAACTGAAGAAGGATCATGGGGCATTAGGGGTAAAATACCATGTGGCCGGTCGTATGAACTTTGATGTAGAGGTAAATGTACCGGGAACCTTCAGCGTATATAATTCTCTAACGGCAATCGCGATATGTGAGCAATTTAACGTAGATGTCGAGAAAATTAAAACAGCACTTAATAATGTGAGAGTAAAAGGAAGAATAGAAATTGTTCCGGTAACAAAAAGATATACGCTGATGATTGATTATGCACACAATGCTATGGCGTTGGAAAGTCTTCTTACCACACTTCGGGAGTATGAACCGGGACGACTGGTGTGCCTGTTCGGATGTGGAGGAAATCGTGCAAAATCAAGAAGATATGAGATGGGCGAGGTATCATCGCGCCTTGCAGATTTTACCATTGTGACATCGGATAATCCGCGTAACGAAGAACCCATGGATATTATAGAAGATATTCTGGTGGGAGTGCATAAGGCGGATGGAGCATATGTTACTATTCCGGATCGGAAGGAAGCAATTGCATATAGTATGTTGAATGCAAAAGACGGAGATATCATAGTTCTTGCCGGAAAAGGACATGAAGACTATCAGGAGATCAAAGGTGTGAAGCATCATATGGATGAGCGAGAGTTGATTGCAGAGGTGATTAACGAACATCCGGAGATTTCCTTATAGTAATTGGAAATGTGAAAAGCAGGATTTTCTTGTAGTTTTAGTTATATGGAAAGTAGAAAATGAGGTGGCGGCATGGCAGTATTTGAGGGTGCCGGAGTGGCACTAATCACACCATTTCATGAAGATAAAAGTGTAAATTACAAGATGCTTGGAACTCTGTTAGAACGGCAGATTTCGAATAAAACCGATGCAATTATCGTGTGCGGTACCACCGGAGAACCTGCCACTATGACAGAGGAAGAACGATTTGCGGTAATCCGGTATGTTGTGGAAAAAGTAAACAAAAGAGTCCCTGTAATTGCAGGCACGGGTTCAAACTGTACGGAAACGGCCATAAGAACCTCCAGAAAAGCAGAAGCTCTTGGCGTAGATGGGCTGCTTATCGTAACACCATATTATAATAAGGCAACACAGAAGGGGCTTTATGAACACTATAAAGAAATAGCCTCTTCGGTTGAAAAACCCATTATTATGTATAATGTTCCTTCCAGAACAGGGTGTAATCTACTGCCGGAAACGGTGGTGGCGCTGGCAAAGGATTTTAAAAATATATTGGGAATCAAGGAAGCAAGCGGTAATATCTCTCAGGTCGCAAAAATCGCTTCTTTAGGGAAAAATTTAATCGATATTTATTCCGGAAATGATGACCAGGTAGTACCAGTTCTTTCCTTAGGAGGAAAGGGTGTCATTTCTGTTTTGGCAAATGTAACGCCCCTGGATATGCATGACATGGTCATGGAATATCTGGAAGGAAATGTAAAACGGGCTATGGAATTGCAGTTAAAATATGTAAATTTGATTCAAGCGCTTTTTTGTGAGGTAAATCCAATTCCGGTAAAGGCAGCAATGAAGATAATCGGATATGAAGTAGGAGGGGTGAGACTTCCCCTTACGGAAATGGAAGAAAATCACCGGACCTTATTAAAAGACCGAATGAAGGAAGCGGGATTAATCTGGCAGGATGCCTATTGATGCAGACGAAAGACGAATGCCAGTGGAATTTTAGGAGTATCACATGGGAAAACAGAATTGGAAGCCGGGGAATATGTTAAATCCGGTACCGGCAGTCATGGTAAGTGTAGCAGATAAGGCTGGAAATGCGAATATTATAACAGTGGCATGGGCGGGAACCGTATGTACGAATCCGCCCATGGTGTCTATTTCGGTCAGACCGGAACGCTTTTCCTATGACATGCTGGAAGAAACAAAGGAATTTGTAATCAATCTGACTACAGAAGCGCTGGTAAAAGCCTGTGATTATTGCGGGGTGACAAGCGGTCGGGATGTAGACAAATTTGAAAAAATGAATCTCACAAAGCTTCCGATGGAGCACGTGAAGGCTCCGGGAATTGCTGAAAGTCCGGTTAATATCGAATGTAAAGTGGTAGAAATAAAGCCTCTTGGCAGTCATACCATGTTTCTTGCCGAAGTGGTCGGAGTAACGGTGGATGATACTCATATGGATGAAAATAATAAATTTCACATCAACAATACCGGACTCGTTATGTATTCCCACGGAGAATATTTCAAGCTGGGAGAAAAATTAGGTTCCTTTGGATATAGTATAAGAAAAAAATAAATTATCTTTTTCGGAAAAGTGCCGATTTTTTTAGATAATATTATTAAAAAGCAGGGTCATGATTGATAAATTGTATAATTTCGCCGGTTGTTTTTCTTCCAGTACCTAAAATCTATGAAAAAAGCGGCAATTTAAGCGTTTTTTATGGTCGATTGTATGTTTTCGCCGGATCAATTTTAGCCTGT
>JBJENM010000137.1:0-7595 GCA_051880175.1 Agathobacter sp.
TTCAGGCTTAGAAATGTGCAAGGAGGTGCAATATCATGGCAAAGTGTGCAATTTGTGAAAAGAACGTTCATTATGGAAATAATGTAAGTCATTCTCATAGAAGATCTAACAGAGTTTGGAAGTCAAACATCAAGCGTGTAAGCTGCAAGGTTAACGGAGTTCCACAGAAGTTATATGTTTGTGCTTCTTGTTTAAGATCTGGTAAAGTTGAGAGAGCTTAATCAAAAAATAAAAGAGTCGCGGATGCGGCTCTTTTTTATTTCCTATTTGATTTTATTTATTCCTGCTCTGCTGCTTCCTTTAAAATCTCATCAGCATCATCTACTTCTTCAACAATAATCTTTTCTTCCTTCTTTCCGGAAGTAAATTTGTTTACGAAGTCCGGTACCATATCCAGAATTTTTGTAACACTATCCTGATTCTTTACATTCACAAGCTTTGTGGTTCCGTTTGAAATCACAAGAACTGCACTTGGGGAAATCTTTCCGCCAAGACCACCGGCTCCGCTATTTTTCTTCTCCTGTGCAAAAGCTCCGGCTGCAACGCCAAAAGATACATCAACCAATGGAAGAATGATGGTATCATTGATATGAATGGCATCCCCTACAACGGTCTTCGTTGTAATAAAGCTATCCATTCCCTTAAATAAAGACTCAACGGTTGCGTTAAAATTATTCTCTGCCATGACAGGACCTCCTAATTCATAATCTTTTTAAATAAACGTCTGCAATTTTTATCCAAAACCAAACGAAGTGCAGCAAACAAAATCTGATAAATGTAAATCTTACCTTTTATATCAATCGTACCTCTTGCATAAAAGGAATCTGCCTCAAAATCCGGATATATTTTCCAACGGTTCTGATATCCTATGGGAAACATCGCAAGAATTCCAAAAACCTGAGCAGTCGTATCCGGCGATCCTGTGGAATAAGACATGTCCATCTTCAATTTTTTAGGACAAATATGCTTCAACAATAAAAAAACTTCATCCTTTATATGAGAGAAAGCAGCCTTGTTGTGTGAATCCTCAAGGAAAGCCTTTGTGCTTTCTATCGTCTTACCGATATGCTTTATCTTATCCAATATTGACGCAAAGATACGTTTTATCCGAAGAATCCAGTTTTCTTTCTTCGGTTTTACATTTTCAGTTTTTGTAGTGCTTTCCAAATGATCTTGTGTACTCTCTGAGGTTTCTATATGTTCTGTACTCTCAGGGTGTTCTGTCGTTTCTGTACTATCCGTGCTTTCTGTAGTTTCCGCGTGGTTATTATTTTCCATACGCTTCGGAACCTCTACAGTTTTTGCCTGTTCTGTAGATTTAAAGCTCTCTGTATCATCTTTCTTTTTTTCTCTCTTTCCAAAAGGAACAGAAAAAAAGAGAATCCAAAGCTTCATAGAAAGCTCACCCTGGTAATTCAAATGAAGCCGAATGAAATGAAG
Organism: Agathobacter sp.; assembly: GCA_051880175.1. Classification (GTDB taxonomy): domain Bacteria; phylum Bacillota; class Clostridia; order Lachnospirales; family Lachnospiraceae; genus Roseburia. Next base: position 1,441 of record JBJENM010000137.1, read on the forward strand.
TAGCCAGGTTATTTTTGCTTTTACCGAAACCTTTTCCGCTGAAACAAGCTCTGCCTCATAGCGAATCGGAACAAAAAGCAGAAGCAAAACAAGTCCAACTGCAAGACAAAGCAAAGAAAGAAGAATCACACCTATGATCTTCAGTATCGTAAGAAAAATCGTCATTCATCTTTCCTCCGATATTCTTTCAGGTACTTTCGAATATTAACATCCTTAGTATTCTGGTATGTTTCCGAAATAATCTGCTGTACTACCTCAACGGCTTCCTCATATCCCTTTGCAAGACCAATGACACAAATATCCTTCTTCGGATATCCTTTCTGCTTTAGCTCCTTCGTCGGAATCAGATCCAACAGATTGTCCGGATTGGAAGAAAACGCAATCACGTAATAGGAAAGAACCCCTGCATTGTGATTTAATTTCCATTTAATCCGATTTGCCTTCTTCTCAGTAACCGATTCACCCAGATAAAGGTTCTCATACCACTTCATAGAAATCCTCTAATAATACTTGTGGGTTCCCCACAAATTGCTTTTCTTCAAATCAAGATACTCATTGTAGGCTTTTTCAAGAATCTGCTTTTCATTGGAAAATTTAAGCAAATGATATGCCTCATGAAACTTATAAAAACCGGAATCTACAAAATACTCTTCTCTTTGCGGCTTACTATAATAACTTTCGCCCATCATCAGATACCAGTGTACTTCCTTCTCTACCGTATCTTCCGGTACCGTAAAGGAATACTGGCTTTTTCCAATATACTGGATGATCGTTGCATTTGCACCGGTTTCTTCCCGAACCTCTCGGATTGCAGTATCTTTGAACTCTTCGCCCTCTTCTACCGTTCCTTTTGGAAGAACCCATCCTTCGTACTTATTCTTATAATTCTTATATAAGAGCAAGATCTTCCCACGAAAAATTACCACACCGCCACAACTTGTTGCCTCAATCATTGCACAACCTCCTCTAGTGTGGACAAAACTTATGTTTAGTATACCCCACCTGTAAAGTAGCTGTCAAATATCTTTTTGGCAACCGTAACTCCGGTAATACTCTTTGAAGAAAAATCTTCCACAACCACGGCAATTGCAATATCTTCATACCCCTCCTGGGAGGCAAAGCCAACAAACCAGGAATTTTCCTGCCCGGTGGTATCAGACACCTGGGCGGTTCCGGTTTTTCCATATGCGGTGTAAGACTGTCCGGACAGCTTTTGCGCCGTTCCCTCTTCGATAACTGCGCTCATATAGGTTCTTAACAGCTCCACCTCGTCCGGGGAAAACATGGTCCCATATTCTAACGGCTCATTTTCGGACACCAATACTCCGTTATAATTTTCGGTATGGTCGATCAGATACGGGCGCATCAAAACTCCATCGTTATCAATGGCACTTGCAAGCATTACCATATGAAGCGGAGAAACCAGAGTGTTTCCCTGTCCGATTCCGGTCTCCATGATTGCCGCATACCCCATATCATTTGAAACATTTACCTTACTTTTTCCGGACTCAAATGCAATCGGAAGGTCCGTATTAAAAAGCAGGGAGTTGCAAAGCTCCTGCAGGGAATCCTGATCGATTTCCAAAGCCAGATTCGCGTAACTGCTGTTGCAGGAATTGGCAAAGGAGTCCATCAGATTTTCTTCTCCATGGGATTGATTCGATGCACAATGTATTGTTTTATTTTCAAAATTAAATTTTCCCTTGCAGTCGAAAAAGTAATTGTTATAGGTGGTTTTGTTTTCTCTGTAGTATTCCAGAGTCGTAAAAATCTTAAACACGGACCCCGGAGTATATTGTCCCTGGGTGGCACGATTGAAAAGCACCGAGCTCTCTCCCGCGATAATATCCTCCCAGTCCTGATCTATAGTATTGGGATTAAAGGTAGGTTTGGAAACCATACACAATATTTTTCCCGTGGATGGTTCCATCACAATGACGGCTCCATCATAATCCGAAAGTGCATCATAGGCTATGGACTGCATATCGAAATCCAGGGTTGTAATCACATGATCTCCGATGTTCTTTTCCCCTTTTACATCATTTACAATCTGCTCCAGGAAAAAGGCATGGGATCGTAGTAACTGGAAATTCGCCTGTTTTTCCAATCCCGCTTTCCCGTTCGTCGAGAAACCAACCACATGGGCAAAGGTTCTTCCGTAAGGATATATCCGTTGTTCCGTACCATCCTCCTCTACCTCTGTTTTTGCAAGGACATGTCCGTCTGCCGACCGGATTTCACCCCGGATCACATGCTCCGAGAATAAATCCTGCAAGGAATTGTAAGGGCTATTGATAAAACTTTCGCTTTTTAAGGTCAGAAAGAAAACGAAATACCCCATCATTGCCAGAAACAAAAACAAAAAGAAGTAGGTAATTACCGTAAATTCCCGATTTTTATTCGACTGTTTTTTCTTTTCCATGCTCTCCTCCTTTCGAAGAAGCTTCTCGTATGTAAAGTCCCTGAATCACTCCAAAGACAATCATCGTAGAAAGAAGCGAGCTTCCGCCATAGCTTACAAGCGGCAGTGTTACTCCAGTTGACGGAATAAATTTTATCACTCCACCAATGGTTAAGAATACCTGCATGGCGTATAACGTGGCAAGGCCTACTGCTACGAGCTTGTAAAAATTGTCTTTCAATTTCATGGCGATATTCATAATCATGAAAAAGCAGCTAATACATACCATGATGAGACAAAGTGCAAAAACTGCTCCCATTTCTTCTGAAATTGCCGCAAAGATAAAATCATTCTCCACAACCGGAATTTTTTTCGGACGCCCCTGATTCAATCCAAGACCAAACCAGCCTCCGGTACCTATGCCAAATAAGGACTGGCATACCTGATAGCCTTGATTATCAATTACAGACAGTGGGTCTTTCCAGGCAATGATTCGTGTTCCCACATGGGTAAAAAGCTTGCTTCCAACGAAAAAAGCAACCGCCAAAAGCCCGAACCCACCGGCAAAATAGTAGAATTTTTTAGTTGCAACATAGATCATCACCAGATACGTGATAAAGTACAGCAAAGCTCCTCCCAGATCCTTGGAAGCCACCAGCATTAACACAAAGACCGCAGAACAGATGCTCGTAACGAGAAGCTGCTTTAAATCCTGCTTTTCATACAGCATTCCGGCTATGTAAAAAACAAAAATAATTTTCACGAATTCGGAGGGCTGAAGGGAAATTCCCCCAATGGAGATGGAAAGCTTTGCCCCATAGCTTGTCTGACCACAGACAGCCACAACTCCAAGCAAACCGATTCCAATCACCGCATACAGCCAGGTAAGCTTACGAAACAGCGACAGCTTTTTTAAAATAACAGGTATAATCAAAGCAATTACCGTACCTGCAATCATAAAAACAAACTGGCGAATTGCCTTATCGTAGGATAAACGGGTCAGCATAATAAGCCCGATGCCCATAAGCAGAACCATATTATTTAACAGCAAATCGGAAGAGGCTTTATAACACATTCGATAGATTAAAATAATCGTTGTAAAAAGCACCAGTTGTGATAAATAAAAGGCTACAATTTCAAAATTTTCCGTTGTAAGATACAACACCAAATATGCATCGAAATGAAGGAAGAAAATCAGCATGCGCTGAATATGATAAACCGCTTTCCTTTCTTCCTCTGTTTTTTGATACCGAAATACATAAAAACATTCAAAGGTATAGATCAGCATTAAAAAAATCATGACATATTTGGAGATCTGAACCACCAAATGAACCATAGATTACTCTACTCCTCTTTTATAATGACCCTTTGTATAGGATGTGTCCTGTTTCCTAGGAACATACTCTCCTTCTTTTGCAAGTAGATTGCCAAATTCCCTGCATATCTGCTCCGCTTCTTGCTCCGTTTCATTCGAAAAATGCAGCCGGAAATCCTTTACATTTTCCCGGCACAGCTCCTTATAGCTTGAAAAAAGCAGAGTCGGAACACTGTTATATAGGATGTTTACACAGTCGCTGCAGCAGTTTCTAACCGCAAATTCCTTGTTATAGCGGTCCTTTAAATAGCAGATTCCCGGAGTCCTGTCGCACCCTTTTGTATTCTTATGGACACAGCAAGCCGTTGTCATAAGCGGATAATATCCATATACAAGCATTTGCGAGTCCTGATTGTTTCTTTCCCGGATTTCACTTCGATTCAATTCAAGGGGAATGGTATTCTTTGCGATTTCCCAGTCTTTTAATACAGCAACCGCAAGATCGTTGTAGGTATAAATATTATGATTACAAATCAGTTCCGTCTCATTAAAATGTTCTTTTACAAAAAAGATTTCCTCGTAGGTCTTGGCAACAAATCCATCGAGAGGAAGCTCCTTTAACCTGCTTATATTCTTTTTATAAAAATCCGATGTATCCTTTCGGAATATAGGCGGTAAAATAAGGAATGCTCTTTTCTTTGCAAAATGACATGCCTCGATGTCTGATTTTAAACTCTCAAACATGCAATTTCTATCATATATTGTCGAATCAAGATAAATATCCGTTGCCCAGCCCTGCTTCAATGCGGTTGGTAACAACTCCCGCTTTTCAAGAGATATGATATAGGTAAATTTTTCATCCTCATTCTTTTGGACATCCGGTTTACTAGTATTTTCTATCAGTTCTCTTTCCTGATTCCGCTTATATTTCTTTAAAATCTCCTGTTCTAAGGCTGCGATTCCATCTCTTTTCAACTGATTGACTGCCCCATTTGGGATAAATAAATCCTCCGACACGTCAATCTCAAGGTGTTCAAATAAAAAGGCTGTATCCTTTGTCTTAGAAATTCTTGCAATGAGTTCCTCTTTGGTAACCGGCTTACTTTTTGCAGCCTCCGGAGTCTGTCCCGTTACCTCTGCAGAAATATTTTCCTCCTCACAAAAAATAGAAAGTACGGCGGGCTCTCCTGCTTTGAATTTTGCAAAACCGTGAATCGGCACATACTGTTCTTTTATCGGAAAGGAATCAATTTCGGAACAGAAGGATGGTTTTTCAAAGGTTACCATCTCTTTTCCGTTATGTGCATGCATATAGGTATCCGTAAAGCCACAGCGATTTCCGATTTGGCGAAGCTTTTCATAGTCAAAGTCCGAAACCTGACAGGTCGTGTCAGAATTCTTTCCACCGGTATTTTCCCCGAGCATATCCACATATTTCCGGTACATGGAGACCACTCCGGCAGCGTATTCTGCCGATTTCATTCTTCCTTCAATTTTAAGAGAATAGACTCCGGCCTCCTGAAGCTCCTTTAAATGGGAAATTCCACATAAATCCTTTAAGCTGAGGACATAGGATTCTTTCGTAATAACTTTTTTCTGCTCATCCAAAACAGTATAGGGAAGGCGACAGGGCTGCGCACAGCGGCCACGGTTTCCGCTTCTTCCCCCTAACATGCTGCTGAAGAGGCATTGCCCGGAATAGGAATAACAGAGCGCACCATGAACAAAGGCCTCTAGTTCCATCCCGGTTTCTTCGTGAATGCTTTTCATTTCTTCAATGGAAACTTCCCTTGCCATGACCACCCGGGTAACCCCATATTCTTTTAAGAGGTTTACTCCATCTGTACCGGTAACGGTCATCTGGGTGCTGGTATGAATAGGAAGATCAGGAAAATGCTCATGAATAAACTTTAATGCACCTAAATCCTGCACCAGAACGGCATCCAGCCCATTTTGATAAAAGGGAAGAAGGTATTCATAAAGCTTGTCCAGTTCTTGATTTTTTAAGAGAGTGTTTACGGTTAAGTAAAGCTTTTTTCCCCTAAGATGAACATAATCCAGCGCCTCCAACAGTTCTTCTTTTGTGAAATTATTCGCATAAGCTCTTGCTCCAAACAGTTCTCCCCCTAGATAAACCGCGTCAGCGCCCGCATGTATGACCTGTTTTAAAATTTCAAAAGAACCAGCCGGTGCCAGTATTTCAAAATTTTGATTCATATATCTCTCCAACTCTTTCTACTTTTATATTATTTTCCTATTCGGAAATGTATTTCTGAAATAGTAGTATATTATAACTCCCATTTTACTTTTGTGTGTCTATGAATGAATTTTGCTATTTGAAATCATAACGTTTAAACGCTTTTTACAAATGAAAGTGGGGTCTGCTTCATGCTTGATTGATAAATTGTATAATTTCGCCGGTTGATTTTCTTCCAGTAC
>JBJENM010000138.1:0-95150 GCA_051880175.1 Agathobacter sp.
AAAGAATTTTGAAATTTCCAGCTAATTTATGCTTGACTTTTCATAGCTGGTCTCTAATAGATGTTGATGCTGGCTTAAAGTAATCTGAATCCATCGCCCATGAGTAAGAAAAAGTAAAGTAACCATTGCTATCCATTCTCTGATTCAAATTTAAAAAACTAAAATATTCATATGAATCATCGATATTTTCAGGCAATTCATAATCACACTCTATAGAAACACTATCGTATTGTTCGTAATCTTCAGCTGCAAATACAGATATGTTTGAACCCAGCACCATAACAGTTGCCATTATAAAACACAATAAACTCCTAAATTTCTTCATAAATATTCTCCTTTGCACTTATGTTTTCTTATGGTAGATTTCCATCACTTATATTATGAAAATGTAATAAATAAAATCATACCTGCTAAAAATTCAATACTGGCTCCAAGCGAATTTATAATAAACATCCTATGTTTTATCGTAATCTTACCCATCAACCAGAACAAGGTCATACCACCCAGTCCTCCAATTGTATTTGTGACAAGATCGGTAATGTCACTTGCACCTATTGAAAAAATATATTGAAGGACCTCAAACAATACACTTAATGACACAACTTCAACCATACCTAGAAAAAATTTTTTCTTGCTAAATATGGCAGTAAAATAGAAACCAGCTGGAATAAATACTATGATATTAAAAATAACCTCTCTCATATGAACTGGACTTGCTCTATCATAGTGAAAAGGAATTAAATTAATGCTTCTCAAATGAGGAATCATATCAATACTGACAGCAAACTTAAATAACACAAGCCAGCATAACAATATCAAATACACACAAAAAACAACATAGGTAATTACCTTTTCTCTATTACTCTTATATACTTCCATTTACCATACTCCTTTATTCAATAGAAATATCAACTGATACAATAGCATGTTCTTTTGATTCTTCCTGTGTTCCACGTGCTAAACCTGTTTCGCACAAAGTAGTGCCATCCACCACATATATATGCATTTCGTTATTTACGCGGATTCTAGGGATTTGTGTGATACCAGATGTTCTTCCGTATTCTCCTTGACTTGATATATCCTCGTCCACATCCCCATCTGTGTATGTCCTTACTTCATAATTTGTTGTACCATAGTAAATCTCTGGATAAGAAGTATATATAGTAATATAGATTGGTGTTACAACAATTTTGTCTATTGTATGGCCGTTTACTTCTTTATTAATCTCATAGGTTACAACATCATCTGCGTTAACATCTATTGTTGGAGCAAACTGCCAATTACCTTTTACATACTTTTTATCAAAGTTCCCAGTCATTAAGCTTACAGATTTTATATTTATATCAAGCATAAACTCATCCGGAAAAGTATCTCCGTTCAATGAAAAAGATTCTACACCAACAAAAGTAAAAGCATCAGTAAACTCACCTTCTAATCCTGCTAATCCGAAGTCATTTAAAAGCATTCTTCCTTCACTACTTTCAACATAAGCCGTTCCATCATAGTCTAACTGTCTTTTTATATATTCTCCGGAAGTCCAAGTTTCAAAAGGCTCATTACTTTCTACAACGAAGCTCACATATAAATTCACGCCATCGCAATACGCCTCTGATATTGTGATAGCAATTCCATTATCAGTTGCTTTATCTCCTATTTCAAAAGCATAGTTCGAGTATCCTCCAACAACATGAAGATTATTTTGAATAAAAGTAAATGCATTTCCAATAAGTGGAAGGTTTCTTGCATATACCGGCAAAAATATATTAAGGGAAAAGCCTGTAACAATAATTCCTGCAAAAACAGCTGCGACCACTCTGCCGACAATTTTAACCATGTTTTTCTTTTTTTGATGTTGAGGCAATGCTTCCAACAGATATTCATCTCTTATATTTCCTACAGCATTCATAAATTTCTGGTCACTCATGATAAAAATTCCTTTCTAACAGCCAGTTCTTTAACTGCTTTCTAGTTCTAAACAATATAGTTTCAACCTGACTTTTTGACATCCCACATTCATCCATAATTTCTTTTACAGACATCATATACCAGTACCTTAATACAAAAACTTTTCGCTTCTTTTTATCCAAAGTTCCTAAAAAATCATCAATGCACTCTGACAAATCTGATTCCTTGACATCCTTTAAAGAAAGTTCTAATTCCTCAACTTCCTGCAAGACCTCTTCATAAGATACAGTTTTAACGCAGTCTCTCTTTTCTGCTCGATAGTAATCAAGTTTTTTCATAGCCAGATTTCTCGTTATCTTAAGACAAAATGCTTTGAAATTCCTTGGTTCAGCTGGCGGAATGGACTCCCATAATCCTAAATAGGTATCATTCTCGCATTCTTCTGCATCAGAATTATTCTTTAACAAATCATATGCAACGGAAAAAATCAATCTTCCATATTTACTTTTTGTTTCAGAAATTGCAATTTCAGATCTGGATTGATATAGCATAATCAATTTTCTATCCATTTTCTTTTCCATACACTAATCTCTCCTTCATACAATAAGTACGATTATATAGTCAAATGCTTGCATATTACAAATTTTTCTTAAAAGTGAAAATTATTTTTGGAGTTGACACTCTGATTTGTGCAAAAGAAAAGAGAACTGCACAACTGCAATTCTCCTTTAGAATAGTGAAACATTTTGTATTTGATTCGTTTCATATAATAAATTGGTGGACCTGATTATGCTCCGAAATCGAAAAGTGATAACTGATTTGATTCCGGTATATCTCCAAGCAGCCCAAGGTCTCCCATCAAATCTGTAACGGTTTTAGAGACCTTTGTACGTTCCCTGAAATCATCTTTGGAAAGGAACGGCCCATCCTTTGCAGCTTCCGCAATTGCTACTGCGGCGTTATCTCCAAGACCGTCGATACTGTTAAAGGAAGGCATCAGCTTTCCGTCGATAATCTGGAACCGGTGCGGCTGCGCAGTATAGATATCAATGGGCATAAATTCAAATCCTCTTGCATACATTTCCTGCACAATTCGCATATCCTTAAGGGTATCCTGCTCCTTGTTGGAAAGCTCGTCCTTGCGCTTCTTGTAGTCTGCAAGATACACTTCCAGCCGCTCTCTTCCCTGACACATCAGTTCATAGGAAAATCCTGTGGCACGAATGGAAAAATAAGCTGCATAATATGCCAATGGATAGAAAACCTTACAATACGCGATGCGCCATGCCATCATAACATAAGCTGCGGCATGGGCCTTCGGGAACATGTATTTGATTTTTTCACAGGACCAGATATACCAATCCGGAACTCCGTGATCAATCATATCCTGCTTCCATTCCGGCCATTTATCGCATTTTCCCTTTGCAACGGTACCTTTTCGTACAGCCTCCATGATCTTAAAGGACTCTTCCGAATCCAGTCCCATACTGATGAGATAAATCATAATATCATCTCGTGTACAGATACAGGTGGAAATTGTTGCTGTTTTTTCCTGAATCAAGGTCTGTGCGTTTCCAAGCCATACGTCTGTTCCATGTGAAAGTCCCGCAATTCGAATCAGATCGGAAAACTCCTGTGGCTGTGTATCAATTAACATGCCCATGGCAAAATCCGTTCCAAACTCCGGGATACCAAGAGCCCCAAGCTGGCAGCCTCCGATGTCATCCGGTGTAATGCCAAGAGCCGAAGTATTCTGGAACAAGGACATAACCGCCTTGTCATCCAGAGGAATGCTTGTAGGATCAATACCTGTAAGATCCTGCAGCATTCGGATCATGGTGGGATCGTCGTGTCCGAGTATGTCAAGCTTCAGCAGATTATGGTCAATGGAATGATAATCAAAATGAGTGGTGGTAATGTCAACCGTCATATCATTGGCAGGGCGTTGAACCGGAGTGAAGGTATCAATCTCTTCTCCCACCGGAAGAACAACAATACCACCGGGATGCTGTCCGGTTGTTCTGTGGACTCCTACACAGCCGGAGGCAATGCGTTCAATCTCACAGCTTCTCTTATGAACGCCACGCTCTTCGTAATAATTTTTCACATATCCATATGCTGTTTTATCTGCAAGGGTACCGATGGTTCCGGCCTTATAGGTCTGTCCTTCGCCAAAGATAACCTCCGTATATTTATGGGCCTTACTTTGATATTCTCCCGAAAAATTCAAGTCAATATCCGGTTCCTTGTTTCCCTTAAATCCCAGGAAGGTCTCGAAAGGAATATCAAATCCTTCTTTGGAAAGCGGTCTTCCGCAAACCGGACATACCGCATCCGGCATATCACATCCCCCTCGTCCGGAATAGGATTTTACCAGATCAGAGTCAAAGTCACTGTATTTGCAGTTTGTGCACAGATAATGTGCATGAAGCGGATTTACCTCCGTAATACCGGCCATGGTTGCCGCAAATGAGCTTCCCACCGATCCACGGGAACCAACCAGGTAGCCATCCTCATTGGACTTCCACACCAGCTTTTGGGCAATGATGTACATAACGGCATAGCCGTTACCAATAATAGAATTTAACTCGCGATCCAGTCGTTCCTGGACAATCGGAGGCAGGTTTTCCCCATACATTTTGTGTGCCTTATTGTAGCAGATATCCCGAAGCATCTGATCTGAATTTTCGATAACAGGCGGACATTTGTCCGGGCGCACCGGCGAGATGCGCTCACACATTTTTGCGATCTTGTTTGTATTTGTGATGACCACCTCTTCTGCTTTTGCAGAGCCCAGATACTCAAATTCCTTTAGCATCTCCTCCGTCGTGCGAAGATAAAGAGGTGCCTGATCATCTGCGTCATCAAAGCCTTTTCCTGCCATGATGATTCTGCGGTACACTTCATCCTCCGGGTCAAGAAAATGAACATCGCAGGTGGCAACCACCAGCTTGTTAAATTCTTCTCCCAGCTTTACGATTTTCTTATTGATATTGATTAAATCCTCTTCCGTTGTTACCGGGCTGTCATCATCCCGAAGCATGAAGGCATTGTTTCCCAGAGGCTGAATCTCCAGATAATCATAGAATTCCACCAGACGGCTGATCTCTTCCTCGCTTCGCCCATTTACAATGGCACGATACAATTCCCCGGCCTCACAGGCTGAACCGATCAGCAAACCATCATGATACTTTAGAAACTCACTCTTTGGTATGCGGGGTCTTCGATTGTAATACTTAATATGAGACAGGGAAATCAGATGATACAGGTTCGTTCTTCCCTGATCGCAGGTAGCAAGAATAATTGCATGGTAGGTTGGAAGCTTTTTGATATTGTCTGCCGAGGAGGCTGCAAGGGCATTGACCGCATCTAAGGTTTCCGCGCCTCTGTCCTTTAGCATCTGCACAAATTTCACAAAAATTTCTGCAGTACATCCGGCATCGTCTACCGCCCGGTGATGATTTTCCAGCGATACCCCAACTGCCTTTGCAACGGTATCAAGCTTATAACGATTCAGGTTCGTAAGCAGAATTCGTGCCAGTGCAACGGTATCCACGTAGGTAAAATCATGTGCTATTCCAAGGGTATCGCAGTTATTCATGATAAAGCTCATATCAAAATCCGCATTGTGTGCAACCATCACACAGTCCCTGCAAAATTCCATAAACTGCGGAAGAATCACATCAATGGTTGGCGCATCCACAACCATGTCATCACTGATGGAGGTTAATTCCTCTATTCGAAAAGGAATTGGAACCTGTGGATTTACAAAGGTAGAAAATTTTTCTGTTATTTTCCCATTTTCCACCTTTACGGCACCAATCTCTATAATTTTATTTACATTCGGACTGAATCCTGTGGTTTCAATATCGAAAACCACATATTTATCATCAATGGACTGATTTTTGCTGTTTGTTACAATATCCTTAAGGTCATCTACCAGATAGGCTTCCACTCCGTAGATTACCTTAAAATCACTTTTTTCCACGGTATGATTCGCATCGGGAAACGCCTGCACATCTCCGTGGTCTGTGATTGCAATGGCCGGATGTCCCCATTCCATTGCCCGGCCTACGATATCCTTTACGTCGGATACTCCATCCATGTCGCTCATTTTTGTATGGCAGTGCAGCTCCACTCGTTTCTCCGGACTGTTGTCCATCCGCTTTTCCACGAAATTGGATATCTTTTTGATTCCCACGATGGAGCCGATGGTCAGGTCTCCATCAAACTTATCTACATTGGCCATACCCCGGATTTTAAGGAATGCCCCCGGTTTGATGTCTTTTAGGATATCCTTTAAATCCTCATTCTTTGCAAAAATTTTGATTACCATGGAATCCGTAAAATCCGTCACGGCAAAAATTACAATGGTTCTTTCATTACGGATTTCTCTGGTATCTAAGGATAAAACCTTTCCTCGGATGGTAACCTCGCCGATAGGTCCGTCAATCTTTACAATATCTAAGATTTCCTCATCCTCAAAATCTTTTCCGTACACCACATCCGGGTTGGAGGATTTCTTTGTGGAATCATCAAATCTACGGCGGAATTCGCCTTTTTTCTCAAATTTTGGTTTTGAATTTGCAGGATTTCCTTCGTGCTTTAGTACTTTTGCATCATTTTTTTCTACACCATTTGTAGTTTTGGCTGCATCCTGCTGTACATGATCTTGTGTTTTTTCTTCATCGGATGGTACACCATCCTCCTCGTTTGCGCGCCCGATTTTTGTTCGCTCAATGATGTTTTGCACCTCAAGTTGAATTTGCTTCTCAGCATTCTTACGATATTTGCTCTCTTTGGCCGGAACATACTCCATTTTTATCCTAAGATCCAGACCACACCGCTCACAGAAGACCTTCTCTAAATACTCTTCCAGTTCCGTAGATCTTGTTTTTGCAATAAAGGTTTCCTCTAACGTAAGCTTCATGTCTGTGGGGGATTCAAATTCCACCTGAGCAGTTCGAAACAGATTGTAGACCAGAACACTGTAAGCGTTCAGTTCTTCATAGATACTCTCTTTATACATCTCCATCAGATGCTCTGCTGTATACTGCTCGGATAAGGAAAATTTTTCTATAATATGTATAAAGATTCCCTTTTGCGGAAAAATCTGTTCTTTAATGATTTCTTCCAGCTTCCAGATCTGATTTTTGGGAATAAGTCTTTTTGCAAGCAAATAAATGCGAATATGACTTTTGTCATGATTCGCACTTACTTTTGTTACTTCAGTTGTCTCCATCAGATGTGCAAGCTCCCCCTCCAGCTTCAGAGTCGGAAACACATCAGAAAACGGTTTATTCATTCTTACTCACTCCAGTGATCTAATTCATACTTTAATGCAGAAAGCAATTCTTCTTCCGGTACTTTCTTGTATACTTCTCCGTGCTTGATAATCAGCCCTTCTCCTATTCCACCGGCAACTCCCAGATCCGCTTCCTTTGCCTCTCCCGGTCCGTTTACCACACATCCCATTACCGCGACCTTGATATTAAGCGGATACTGTTCAACCAGATTTTCCACCTGATTTGCCAATTCAATCAGATTAATCTGTGTTCTTCCGCAGGTTGGGCAGGAAACGACTTCAATTCCCCCAGTTTTCAGTCCAAGGGTGCGAAGAATGAGCTTTGCTGACTTAATTTCTTCCAGAGTATCTCCGGTTAAGGATACACGTATCGTATCTCCGATTCCCTGTCCCAAAATAAGGCCAAGACCAATAGAGGATTTAATATTTCCACGGATGATGGTTCCTGCTTCTGTGATTCCAACATGAAGCGGATGATTCGTCTGCTCTGCAATTAACTCATGGGCCTTTACACACATGAGTACATCCGAGGACTTGATACTGATTACCAGATTATCGTATCCCATATCTTCAATGATCTTTACTTTATCAAGGGCACTCTCTACGATTCCCTCCGCCGTGACTCCGTGGTATTTTTCCACAAGGTTTTTCTCCAAAGAGCCGCTGTTTACTCCAACACGAATCGGTATATTGCGCTCCTTTGCCACCTCAACAACCGCCTTGACCCGCTCTGTGCTTCCGATATTTCCCGGATTAATCCGGATTTTATCCGCACCTTGTTCCATGGCAGCGATTGCCAGACGATAATCAAAATGAATATCTGCAACAAGGGGAATGGAAATCTGTTTCTTGATTTCGGAAAGTGCCATGGCAGCTTCCATGGTAGGAACCGCGCAGCGAATGATATCACATCCGCAGGCAGCCAATCGGTTGATCTGGTCTACCGTCGCTTTCACATTTTCCGTTTTCGTATTTGTCATGGACTGGATAAGGATTGGATTTCCTCCACCAATCACGCGATCTCCAATTTGAACTGTTTTTGTATTTTTCCGAGTCATTTCCATGCTCATACTCCTCCTATGTCAGATAAACAATTTTCGAATATCATTAAACATGACAAGAACCATCAGTCCCATCAGAAGCATAATACCGATCAGATTCACATAGCCTTCTTTTTCCGGGTCCACACGTCTGCCACGGATGACTTCAACAATCAGAAATACAAGTCTTCCGCCATCTAAAGCAGGAAGCGGAAGCAGATTCATGACACCGAGATTGGCAGATAAAAGTACCGCAAAATAGAGCATATTTAGGAAAGCATAAAAATATCCGTCATTGGTAACAGCTTCTTCATACACATCTCCCATCACGGAAACAATTCCAACCGGTCCGCTTAAATCATTTATCGATGCCCCGCCTGTAAAAAGCATCTTTAAGCTTTGCAAGGTTGTATATATGAAATATCGAACCTCATAACATGCATTTATGGCACTATCAAGAACATTTCCCTTCGTATATTCTGAATTCCCGATTAAACCATACAGATATCTGCCGGTCTCCTCATCATATTTCGGAGTCAGCGTTACTGTGTATTTTTCTCCATCCCGCAAATAGGTAATATCCACCGGTTCTCCAACATGGAACATAGAGTAAGCACTCACCTCTTTGTAAAAATGGATGTTAAAATGATTCATTTTTACAATGGTATCCCCTTCCGCAAGACCAGCTTCCTCTGCGGCATACCCCGGAATCACTCCACTGATGGTAGGCTTATCATATCCGATGCTGCAGATAATAATAAAAGCAAAAACGAATGCCATAATAAAGTTAAAAAACGGTCCTGCAAAAACGACACTGATTCTTGCCCAGACGGACTTATTGGGAAAAGCTCTCGGATTATCGGAGGCTTCATCCTCCCCTTCCATCACACAGGCCCCTCCGAAAGGCAGAAGTTTAATAGAATATTTCGTTTCCCCCTTCGTAAAGCCAACAAGTGTGGGTCCAAACCCCAGACAGAATTCGTTTACCTGTATTCCGTTTGCTTTTGCAAGAAGAAAATGTCCTAATTCATGAAACAAAATAATGATACTAAAAATAAGAATTGCAATTATAATCTTCAAATTACCACCTGCTATCTATAAATTCATATACTTCCTGTTCGGTATTAATAATTTCATCCACGTTTGGATTGGATATAAATGTTGCCTGTTCCATGGATGCTGCAATAATATCTGTAATTTCCAGATACTTAATCTTTCTATTCAGAAACAGCGCCACTGCCCGCTCATTGGCCGCATTAAATGCGGTAGGTATATTTCCACCTTTTTTCATAGCCTCATAGGCTAAAGCAAGACTACAAAAGGTGTCAAGGTCCGGCTCTTCAAAAGTCAAATCCTTTATTTCAAATAAATTTAGCCGTTTCCCGGAAAGACTTCTTCTGTTGGGATAGTATAAGGCATACTGAATCGGAAGCCTCATGTCCGGTGTTCCGAGCTGTGCAATTACGGCACCATCCTCAAATTCTACCGCGGAATGGATGACACTCTGAGGGTGAACAACCACCTGAATCTGCTCTAATTCCACACCAAACAGCCACTTTGCCTCCATAACCTCAAGTCCCTTATTGACAAGGGTGGAGGAATCAATGGTAATCTTTCTTCCCATGCTCCAGTTCGGATGCTTTAATGCATCCTCCACCTGAATATTTTGAAGGTCCTCCAGCTTCTTTCCCCGGAACGGTCCACCGGAGGCCGTAAGAAGGATCTTTGCTATTTTATTGTGACGTTCCCCGTTTAATGCCTGGAAAATTGCACTATGTTCGCTGTCCACCGGCAGAATTGAAACGTTCTTTTCTTTCGCAAGAGGCATAATGATATGTCCTGCTGTCACAAGTGTTTCTTTATTTGCAAGAGCAATGGTCTTTCCCTTTTCAATTGCAGCTATCGTCGGACGAATGCCAAGCATTCCTACAATTGCAGTAACGAGAATTTCCATTTCATCCATGGTGGCAATTTCAAGAAGTCCATCCATTCCATAGGACACAGAAACCTCCAAATCCCGAATATTGGCTTTCAATGAACGCGCATCCTTTTCCTCCCATACGGCAACCTTCTTCGGATGAAATTTTCGAATTTGTTCTTCCAAAAGCCGGATATTTCCGCCACATGCCAGCCCAACAACCTCTATATCTTTATGTTCGAAGACAACATCAAGTGTCTGGGTTCCGATGGAACCGGTAGAACCAAGAATCGCTATCTTTTTCATAAGCATCTCCTACCCTAAAATAAAATATGCCAAATAATATACAATCGGAGCAGTGATTATCATACTGTCAAAACGATCTAAGATTCCACCATGCCCCGGAATTAAATGTCCATAATCCTTGATATCATAATTTCGCTTAATCGCACTTGCCGTCAGATCTCCCACCATGGAAATTAAGCCTCCAACTGCGGAAATTGCGGCAAGCAGCCATATTTCCATGGTATTTATTCCCATCTGTCCACGGAATATGAAAGCATATAATGCGGTAAGAAGCGCAGCTCCTACCACCCCGCCTACGGCTCCCTCGATGGATTTTTTCGGAGACAGCTTCGGTGACATTTTATGCTTTCCGATCAGCATTCCCACACAATAGGCACAGGTATCGCATCCCCAGGAGCATAAAAAAACTAAAAAGGTTAAATACAATCCATTATTCAGGAGTCTGATCTGATAGGTATAGGAAAGCATTCCTGCCACATAAAACAGGCCGAAAAATACCGTCATCAGCTGTTTTGCATCATACTTCGGATAAGCAAACACATATACAAACATAAGTAGAATCATAAATCCAAATACAAGGATTAATATATCCGGAAGGAATGCAAATCTCAAATCAAGAAAATAAATGATAGCAGCAAGATATCCCACCAAGCCAAGCAGGGATTTTTCTACTCCAAGTACACGGTATAATTCGAACATACCAATGAGCGAGACACACCCAACGACTGTAAGCAGAACATCTCCTCCTAAAACAACACTCAGAATCGTAAGAATTACCAGAACAATTCCGCTTAAAAGTCTTGTCTTAAACATCTTACTATTCCTCCTCTTTTTCTTTTACCCCGCCGAATCTTCGATCCCGTTTATTATACGCTTCGATGGCTAATTCCAATTCTTTTTTATGGAAATCCGGCCATGGAACATCGGTAAAATAGAATTCGCTGTATGCCAATTGCCACAACAGATAATTGGACAGCCGCTGTTCTCCGCTTGTGCGGATCAAAAGATCCGGGTCCGGAATATCCCATGTATCCAGACGTTTTGTAATTTCTGCTTCATTTACATCATCTACACTTACTTTTCCATCCAGCACATCCTTTGACAGCTTCTTTACCGCTCTTACAACCTCATCTCTGCTTCCATAATTGATTGCAATGGTAAGATTCAGTCCCGGATTTTTTGCAGATGCTTCCTCCAGCTTTCGGATGCTGTCCTGAAACTTTTCGTCAAGTCTTGAAATATCTCCGATAATACGGACACGCATATGATTTTTTTCCGCAGTCTTAATACAATTCTTCAGATAGCTTTCCAAAAGCTTCATCAGAGCTTCTACTTCCGGCTGTGGTCTATTCCAGTTTTCGGTAGAAAAGGCATAAAGAGTCAGAAACTTAATGCCAAGCTCATCCGCTGCACGGCAAACTGTCTCGACGTTTTTTGCACCGACGGTATGTCCATAATTTCTTGGCATTCCTTTGCTTTTTGCCCATCTTCCGTTTCCGTCTAATATAATCGCAACATGTTGTGGAATTTTCATCTAATCTCTCCTATATGGTAAAAATGAGGACATGTCAATCTGCCATGTCCTCTCCTTTTTACTTATTAAACAGTAAGAATCTCTTTACTCTTTGCATCAATTGCACTATCAATCTTTGCTACATAAGAATCTGTAAGCTTCTGTACGCTATCTTCAAGATCCTTAACCTCATCCTCTGAAATATCATCGCCCTTGCCTAACTTTTTCAAATAGTCCATGGCATCACGACGAATATTACGGATTGCAACCTTTGCATCCTCACCTTTTTTCTTTACATCCTTTGCCAGCTCTTTACGGCGTTCCTCTGTAAGTTCCGGAAAAACAAGACGAATGATTTTTCCGTCATTGGAAGGATTAATTCCGATATCTGAGCAAAGAATCGCTTTTTCAATTTCCTTTACCAAAGATGGTTCCCAAGGCTGAATCATAATCACACGGGCTTCCGGTACGCTGACATTGGCAACCGTCTGAATCGGTGAAGGTGTTCCGTAATAATCTACCTTCAGTTTATCAAGAACATGTGGATTTGCACGTCCTGCACGAATACCTGCATATTCTTCCTCAAGATTTTTCAAAGATTTTTCCATCTTTTCCTGAAAATTATTTAATCTTGCATCCATGTAACAAAACCTCCTAAATTATACCGTTACCTTCGTTCCACTAAACTGACCGCTCAATGCTTTTACAATGCTGTTTTCCTCATTTAATCCAAATACATACATTGGCATTTTGTTTTCCATTGCCATAATGGAAGCTGTAAGATCTACAACCGCAAGCTTTTTATCAATGACTTCCTGAATAGACACTTCATCATACTTTTTTGCATTTGGATTGGTTTTCGGATCGCTATCATAAACACCATCAATGGATTTTGCAAGGAAAATACCCTCAGCGTCAATTTCGATTGCCCGAAGAACTGTTGCTGTATCCGTTGAGAAATACGGATGTCCGGTTCCGCCTGCAAAAAATACCACCATGTTGTGATCAAAATACTTATTTGCACGATCTTTTGAATAGAGCTTGGTCATGGAACCACATTCAAAAGGCGTAAGAACTGCCGTCTTCATTCCGACATACCGGAAAATTTCCGATACATAAATACAGTTCATAACGGTTGCAAGCATTCCAATCTGATCGGCCTTTGTTCGATCAATGGTCTCACTGGTACGTCCTCTCCAGAAATTGCCACCACCAATCACAATTCCTACTTCCATGCCCTGATCAACCAATTGCTTGACCTGATTTGCAACAACAATTACCGTTGCCTCATCAAAACCATGATGCTTCTCTCCGGCTAAGGCTTCACCACTTAATTTTAATAAAATGCGCTTCATATCAGAATCGTCATCCTTCCTCAACTAAAAAGTGTTATTTTGCGTCAAATAATCCCTGAACATCAATGTCAGCATAGCACTGAGAGCAGAAACCTTCGATTACTGCACCATTGTTAATCTGTACAGAACGGGATTTAATATTACCCATAATAACAGCAGAGGTATCTACAACTACCGGTCCCTGAACATCAATATCACCCTTTACAGCGCCTGCAATTACTGCTGAAGAAGCGGTAATATTGCCGATAATAACCGAACCTGTTCCAACCTTAACCGTTCCTGTAGAAACAACCTCACCTTCGATTTTTGCAACGTCTGCAAAGAATTCAGACGAATTACTGTTACCATTGATAGTACCTGTTACCGTAATCTTTCCGTTACAGGTGACATTTCCGTTGATGGTTCCCTGAATGTCAAAGGAACCGGAAGACACTAAATCACCGGTAAGTGTTGTGCTCGCTGTAATAACAGAGGTCTCCTCTGTAGCTGCCTGTGGGTTAACTGATGCTGTAACTGGTGTATCCATTCTCATATTCTCCTTTGTAACTGTTTTCTGTTCAGCTGGCTGAACTGTTTTTTCTTCTTCCATATCCAGGGAAGCAAACTCTTCTGCAAATTTCTCACTAACTGAAGGATTCTGTTCTTCTACCTTTTCCAGTAATCCGTCCAATTTTTTAAGTTCATCTTCTACATTTACCTTTTCATTCAAGGTATCCACAACAAGTGTATCATCCACGCTTGTATCTGCGGCTTCTCCACCAGGTACGAGTTCATTTACCGCCTGTGAAAAATCATCCTTAAAATCTTTAAAAAGTCCCATTTTATTCCTCCATTTTATTCAACGCTATCCGCCTTTATGTACTGAATCACGTCTGTATTCTCATCAATCGGAAGTACCTCTGCCCCCATATCGCCTAACGCTTCAATGAGCGGGCCCAAGGCCTCTGCCGTTGTTGACTTATCTGCTCCGTCGTGTAAAAGCACAACAGATGTTTTGTAATTTGCAATGCCTTTCGTAACGTTATTCACTATATCGTCTACTGAATAGTCAAATGCGGCATCTCCGGCAGAAACATTCCAATCAAAGAATGTAATTTGTTCTTCATTTAAAATATGAACAAACTCCGCCATATCAACATTACTGATTTCGTTCCCGCTACCACCGGGGAAACGATAATATTCACTTCTTATTCCGCAGGTCTCATAAAGGAAATCTGAAATCTGCTTATAATCGTTGTAAAACGCATCGGTCGAAGTGTAAAGCATACTGTATTGATTCGAATAGGAATGCATCCCCAGGGTATGTCCATCCTCCACAATTCTTTGGTAGATTGGAATCAATTCTTCATTGGTATCCCCGGACACAAAAAATGTTGCCTTTACCTGATACTCCTCAAGCACATCCAAAATCTTTTGTGTATTCTCACCAACTTCACAGTCAAAGGTCAGATAAACATAATGCTTGTCTCCCTCTTTTGCCATGTTTTCAGGAGTATCTATCCCACGGATGACATTTGCATATAAATCATCCTTTTCCATAGCGGCTGCATTTTCCTGATTCTCTGTAGAGCTTTCCCTTATGGGTTCTGTAGAAGCCTGTTGCTCCATCAATGTCTTTTTTCCTTCTAAGGCTCGCACCCGCCTGTTCAGCTTTACTACACTTACTGAAAGAATAATGATTGCCAGAAGTGAAAAGATCATCCACAATGAAATGGTGATGATAATACCATTCTTTATTCGGTTTACTCTTTTGCGTCTCTCTCTCTGCTGTTCCAATGCGTTCTGGGTCTCTGTACTCACATGCATACCTCCACAGAACAATATCTTAATATATTTTATCACATTTCAAATAATTGTAAAGTAAAAATGGATGACAAACATTCAAAATAATAAAAGCTATTTTCCTTTTATTAAATTTTGTTTTAATTTTTTACACGTATGCAACGACCATTTTTCACTCTGTCATAAAAAAAGACCATCGTTTTTTGAACGATGGTCTGACTATTCCATAATAAGAAATTAGCCTAACTGTGCGGCAACCTCTGCTGCAAAGTCCTCATTTTTCTTTTCCATTCCTTCGCCAACTTCAAAACGAACGAACTTGGTTACTACTAAATCTTTGTTTACAGATGCGAGATAGTTTGCAACAGTCTGCTTTCCATCCTCAGCCTTAACATAAACCTGATCTAATAAAACAACATCCTTCAACTGCTTGTTGATACGTCCCTTGATCATTCCGGCCTTAACATTTTCCGGCTTTCCTGCTTCCTTAGGATCAGCTTCAATCTGAGCCTTGATGATTTCTGTCTCATGATCAATGTAAGACTGCTCTACATCACTATCAGAGATGTACATCGGATTTAATGCTGCGATCTGCATTGCGATATTTGTAAGAGCTTCCTTAGCTGCATCGTCAGATGCTCCGTTTGCTGATACAAGAACACCAATTCTTCCGCCGCCATGAATATAGGATACTACGGTATCTCCGGAAACCTTCTCAAATCTGCGGATAGAAAGCTTCTCTCCGATTGTAGCGGTCTTCTCAATTAATACTTCCTTAACGGATGAAGTACCATCTGTGTACTTCTGCTCAAGTAATGAATCAATATCTTCGCCATTCTTACCACCATTTAAAGATGATGAAAGAGCAACCTTTGCAACATCCTGAACAAAGTTCTGGAATAATTCATTCTTAGCAACAAAATCGGTCTCAGAGTTTACTTCAACAACAACTGCATTGTTTCCTTCAATTGCTGCACGGGCAATTCCCTCTGCTGCGATACGGCTTGCTTTCTTCTCTGCCTTAGCCTGTCCGTTCTTTCTTAAGAACTCAACAGCTGCATCCATATCTCCGTTTGTCTCATTTAATGCTTTCTTACAATCCATCATTCCTGCACCGGTCATTTCACGCAGGTCTTTTACCATTGCTGCTGTAATAGCCATTTTTCTTATCCTCCATCAAAAAATGATGCAGGATGGCAAGTTCAACCACCCTGCACATAAAAATCTTATTCTTCTACTACTTCTTCATCAGTTGCTGCACTCTCAGCTTCCTCAGCTGAAACTACTGCTTCCTCGCCCTGTCTTGCCTCGATAACTGCATCAGCCATCTTAGAAACGATAAGCTTAACGGCTCTGATAGCGTCATCGTTACCCGGGATCACATAATCTAACTCATCCGGATCGCAGTTTGTATCAGCGATACCGATTAATGTAATACCAAGTGCATGAGCCTCCTGAATACAGATGTGCTCCTTCTTTGGATCAACTACGAAAATTGCATCCGGGATCTTCTTCATTTCCTTGATACCACCAATGTTCTTCTCAAGCTTTTCCCACTCTTTCTTAAGAAGAGTAACTTCTTTCTTTGGAAGAACATCAAAGGTTCCGTCAGCTGCCATTGTCTCGATCTCTTTTAATCTGTCGATACGAGTCTGGATGGTACGGAAGTTGGTAAGCATTCCACCTAACCATCTTTCATTTACGTAGTACATTCCACAACGCTCTGCCTCAGACTTGATTGCATCCTGTGCCTGCTTTTTGGTTCCTACGAAAAGGATTGTTCCACCCTGTGCTGCAATATCAGAAATTGCATCATAAGCTTCATCTACTTTTCCTACAGACTTCTGTAAGTCGATAATGTAAATACCATTACGCTCTGTGTAGATGTATGGAGCCATCTTAGGGTTCCATCTTCTTGTCTGATGTCCAAAGTGAACACCTGCTTCGAGTAACTGTTTCATTGAAATTACGCTCATTTTTTCTTACCTCCGTTTTGGTTGTTTCTTCCATGTGCTTCCTATGAATATTGCCACCGGAGGGCGTAACCCCGGCACCGGCCTATCTCCACACATGTGCTTATTAGTTTTAAAGCCTTTGGAATTATATCATACCAAAGGCTTTCGTGCAATAGTTTTTTATGAATTTTCCAACATCTAATTTACCAATATTCTGGCAATTTCTTCGTAGGTGGAACCTCGGGGGATTTCGAACTCTCCCACATGAATGGAATTCGCATAATTATGATCTCCCATGTATTTGCGGAAATCCTCTGCATCTTCAATCAAACCGGCTGCTACAAGATCCTCCGCCAAAGTACGGCAGACTTCCCCTTGTACCACCGTTATTTTCACAACAGAATCATTTTCCTGTGCCGGCATATCCTGATTTTCGAATTCCGGAATCTCTTCCTCCAAATTCGAAGCAGTATCCGGATTGGAAGCTTCCTGCTGTTTTTCATTCTGCACGGATTCTGTCTGGGATTCTGTTTCTGTTATGATTTCACTTTCAGCTTCAGATTCCGTCTCTGGCCAAACCATTCCTAACTCACCGGCTCTTTGAACCACTTCATCATCTGAAATATTACTTCCATGGGAATGAAATGCAACCATCATGATAATGGCCGCAAAAAGGATTCCTATGCCGGCTCCTCTTAAATAATATTTAAAACGCACGATCGTCTTCCTCTTTAAATAACCCAATTACCAGCTTAACTTCACCAAGTCCCAGTCCCAGTTCTTTTGCGATGTCAACATCACTTTTTCCTGCAGAATGAAGAAACAGAATATCATCATTATGATTTCTTTCGCTGTCCGTCATTGTAACGGCCGCTTCTAAAAGCTCCTCTTTTTGCATAGGTTCGGCTTTTTCAACCTGGCTTTCCACAAAGGAGACTGTCTCCTCGTATCGCTTTTGCACTTCCGGTGTCACACTTTTTAGCGTGTTAGGCAGACTGGAAAGCTCTCCTGCCAAATCGGTAAGTTCTTTATGCTTATCGTTTAACATACTATACAAAAACATAATTTCATTATGGGTCTTATTCATGGACTCAAGAACCGTATCCGAATATTC
Organism: Agathobacter sp.; assembly: GCA_051880175.1. Lineage (GTDB taxonomy): Bacteria > Bacillota > Clostridia > Lachnospirales > Lachnospiraceae > Roseburia. The sequence continues at coordinate 18,194 of JBJENM010000138.1, forward strand.
GCTGATTGCCATGATTTTTTCATTGGAGGTTCTCTCCATAACCCGCTCGGAAGCTGCCATAATTTCGTCAAGCTTCTCATCTACTGCATCTTCCACCTTGGAATCCGCATTCTTTAGTTGTTTTTCAACAATTATTTTTAGTTCTCTATCACTTAAGCTTGTGATCTGATCAATATCTTTTTGAGATAGTTTTTCCTGAAGGAAAAAACTTACCACAATAAATATCAAACCAATAATAATTAGGCTAATTTCAACTGCCGTCATCGCTCTATCCCTTTATATTTTAATGTCAAAGCCACCAATATCCTTTTTATTTATTACTTTTCCAATGGACTGTTTTTTTTCGTTCTTCTTTTTCTTTTCGGAAGAATAGTAGGTGCCCTTCCCTTCATCCTTCGCATCCGCATCATTTTTTGCCTTATCCGATGAACCCGCAGTCTGAACCTGATGCAAAAGCATCTCCTGCTTTTGTACAACCTGATTCTGTATATTCTGCTGGTCAACAAGGGGTTTTGCATCCTCCTGATGTTTTAGGACTCCCACATCATCCGTCCTCTGGATCATTCCGTTTAAGTCAACTGGTCGAATCAACATAATCTCTTACCTGTATTTCTACAAATTTACTGCGGCTATCACGCCATCCTGTTTTTTAAATTTACAATAATTCTTCACATCTTTCAAGGAATATGATAAATCGGAAATTGAAATCACAACCCCCGGATACACACTTCTTGACACGGAAACCGAAGCATGATTTGCACTTAACATTTCGCTGTAAATCTGCTTGATCTCTTCTTTCATGGGAGCAAGCTCTTCTTCTTTCTTCTTATAGGTAACAGCAGTCTGTTGAACAAATCTCATCTTGTCCTGCGGAAGATGTTCTCCTTTTTTTAAAATGTTTCCGTAATTTTTTAGTATGATGCGCAGGTCCTCTAAATCCTGCTCATAGGTTGCAATCAGCTTATTCAGTTCAATATAACGCTCTTTCCGCTGGGGATCAACACCAACCTCAATCTTTGTTGTTGTTCCCATATCTGTCCCGATATTATCTGCCTCAACATAATTCTTCGCCCGAACGATGCCTCCGTTTATCAGTCCCTTCTTTCCCTTTACACGGACACAGTCATTGGCAGAAACATCGCAGTTCAAAATGATTTCAGACTCCACATATCCGCCTGCAACGATGGTGGCATTTTCAAAATATTTGGCCATGACATTGGTTTTTGCAACCAGTTTTCCTTTATACATGCCGTTTACGCCATGCTTAATGATGATCTGTGCATCCGATTCAAGATCAGCGCCTTCTACCAGGCCCTCCACAATGATATCACCGGAAGCCTTCACGGAAAATCCGCTCTTTACATTTCCGTGTATCAGAACACTTCCTTCATAATTAATATTGCCAATGGAGTTGTCTACATCAGCTGGGACTTCCAAAACATCTGAAACAAACACTTTTCCGTTTATGAGATTTGCATGTCCGGTCACATCGGAAAAAATTTCCGTTTTTTCTTCATTTATCGTAATATTTTTTCCAAAATCCAGTTTTGCACTTTTTACATTTCTGGGATGTATTTCTTCCCCATAAATGTTTCTTCCGGCTTTTCCCGGATCTTCCGGAATAAGTCTCGCCAACAGATCTCCCTTTTTCACATGGCTTACGGTATTAAGTTCCTTGTAATCTACACTTCCATCTTCATTCCGCTTAGGCTGGAGGCTTTTATTGGTATTGAAAAAATACTCAATCTTTGCATCTTTTCCGTGAACAGGCTGTTGTCCCACCGCCAATACATAATCCGTACAATACTTTCGATTTCCCACAAATTCCGCAATCGTTTCCTGATCAAGTCCGAACTTCACCTTCCGGAACCCCAAATCATCGATGATATCCTGGGCAGACATCATTTTGCCCCCGGCAGAAGGCGGATAGAAGCGACAGGTTGCCTTCATTTTATCCAGAGAGATATTGACATCCATGATTTCCCGGATTTGCAGCATCTCGCTAACGCCAAGAAAGACCTCGGATTCATTCTCAAGGTCTGTCAAAGCGCTGTTTAAATTTTTTACATCATAATTGTGAAATTTTTCCAGATCAAGATAAGCAGTCACTTCCTTAACAGAAAGTGGCTTGCCACCCTCTTTCGGCGGAAATATATGTAGAAATGCCTGTCCGTCTCGAAAAACCAGTTGAAAATACTGATTATTCATCTGATAGTCTCCTCAAAAATCAATCCGTCAATATATTCATATAGTTACCCAGTTTTTTACGCATCTTAACTAATGCTTTTGTATGAAGCTGTGACACACGGGATTCAGAAACATCAAGTACTCTGCTGATTTCCTTCAATGTCATTTCTTCATAATAATACAATTCTATCACGGTTCTTTCTTTTTCCGTCAAAAGCGACAGCGATTCAACCAGCATTTGCTTTAATTCAGCCTCTTCAACCACATCCTCCGGTCTTGCAAAATGCGAATTATGTGTCGCATCCATAACCGGCTCCGGTCCGGTCCCCTGTTCCTCGAATTCATTCAAGGACACCACATTAGTCACCTTCATCTGGGACTGCCAATTTAAAAATTCTTCTTCTGAAATGCCCAATTCCTGTGCAATTTCTTCATCAGATGCCGTTTTTCCGGTTTTCATTTCAACGGCTTTTATTGCATCCTCTATTTTTCTTTGACGCTGCCTTACCGTTCTTGGTATCCAGTCCATTTTACGAATCTGGTCAAGAATTGCCCCACGAATTCGAAGACTTGCATAGGTTTCAAACTTGACATTCTTATCCATGTCAAATTTATCAATTGCGTCAATTAAACCAAAAATCCCGTAACTGACCAGATCTTCAAATTCCACATTATGACCAAGATACATGCTAAGCCGTCCTGCAACCAGCTTAACCAGCTGTGCATACGCCAGAATTAGCTGTTCACGCAACTCCTGCGTCGGTTTTTTTTGATATTCTGCCCAAAGCTTTTCGGTATCAACTGCTTTCATTCAACCTGCCCCAAATCATTATTCTTCTGAAGAATCAATATTCTCCAATGGTGTTTTCTGCTCGTTCTCTTCCTCTGCCACTTCTTCTTTTTTATCCTCAAACGCTTTCATTGCCTTTTTCAAAATAAACTGAAGTAAGCATCCAATGACATAAAAAATGAAAAGAACCAGGAGCAGCTGTTTCGTAAATTCATACATTGAAAGATGACTTCTGAAACTAATAATGCAATCAACCAGCCCTGCACTTAACGTAATAAGAGCAGGAACGTAATTTGTTTTCATGTACTAAATTACCTTTACATCCTTTCCAACTGCTTTGATGGTATAAGCTCCGGTTGAGCAATCCAGTTCAACCGTACGTCCGTAATTAAGTCCGGTATCTTCTGCTATCAAAGGAATCTTAAGTTCCGCAAGCATAATTTTTGCTTCTTCTGTATTTCTGCCACCAACATTTCCAACTGCCGAGAGACCGCTTACCTCAAACATACATGCCCCACCTGCGATCTTTGCAACCATTCTATGCGGATTTGCTCCTGCTGCGATCATTCGGTGATACAATTCCTTAATACCCGTATCACCAAACTTTGCAATATTTGTATTATTTTTCAGCTTTGTGCTATCCGGTAGCATATAGTGAACCATCCCACCGATTTTTGCTGCCGGATCATAAAGCGTAAGTCCGATACAAGAGCCAAGACCAAGTGTTGTTAAAATGTCAGGAGCTTTGGCGATATTCAAATCTGCCATACCAACTTTTATAACACTTCCCATAATATTCTTACCTTCTTATACTGTTATTCCAAGAGACGAAAGAATCTTTACATAAGAATCCTCATCCGGCATCAAAATAAAGTAACCGTTAATCATCACGTCATCCCCAAACTCAGTCTCAATAAAAAGCGCATTTTCTCCATATTGACCGAACAGGATTGCAGGAACGCTTAAAATTGCCGCTGCCATATCCACAGAAATATATGGAACCGATGGTGCGATGGTCATATTCGTCATATTTGAAATAGCCGAAAGATAAGACCCTGCTATGATGTTTCCAATTTCCTTTAATACGGAAAGCTCCATTTCATCAAATGGCTCTTCCCCCGTTTTTGTGGCTCCCAAAAGTTTATTTACCAGATGACGTGCTGCATCCATCTTTAGCAGGAACATCATACTGCCCGAGATATCCATTGTTACCTCCAGGAAAATACCAACTATGGTCTCTTCCTCCGGGCAAATCGCCCCACCCAGTTTCGATGCCTCCATCAGTTCAACCTTCGGTACCTTCATATCGATGGTTGCATTTAACATATTGGCAATTGCTGTTGTCGCATTTCCCGAACCAATATTTCCGATTTCTTTAAACACATCGAGGTACATCTCATTTACATTATCCAGAGAAAAGGTTCCCATTTTACCTCCTAAAAGATATATAGTGAGGAATGGAACCTCACTATATATCTTATTTATTTCTTTTTACTGTTCTTTTTCTTCAATTATTGCATTAATCTCAAATAATGAAATTAACGACTCCCCATTCTTTCCGATTCCATTGATAAAAGTATCCTTGGTATTCTTCGCGTCATTTCCAACCGGGTCAATCTGTTCCGAAGTAAGAGTTACTACCTCACATACCTCATCAACGATAATGCCAAGAGAACCTTTTTCTTCGATCTTTAAGATAATAATTCTGGTGGCATTCGTAAATACATCATCCTCCAGTCCCATTTTGGTACGAATACTCATGACCGGAACAATCTCACCACGGAGATTAATAATTCCTTTAAAATATGCCTGGGATTTTGGAACGCGGGTAATCTTCTGCATACGAACGATATTATCAATGTAACCGATGTCAACGCCGTATTTTTCGTTTCCGATTCGGGCAACGATATACTGCTTAATATCCTTTTCACTTGTTTCAATTCTATTATCTGCCATTTTCGTCATCCCCCTCTTACATTAATGTGTTGACATCCAGGATAAGAGCAACTTCACCATCACCCAGGATTGTTGCACCGCTGATCAACTTGTTACCGTTAATATACTTTCCGAGGGACTTGATAACGATTTCCTGCTGACCCATAAGATTATCAACCACAAGACCTGCAAAATTATCGCCACGTTTTACAATTACAACAATGAGATTTTCCGGTTCCTGCTCCATCGGCTCGATATCGAGTATTCTGTCCAGACGAATAAGAGGAATTACCTTACCACGAAGATTAATTACTTCATTTGCCTGTACATACTTGATATCACTAATCGGCACATCCTCAATGGTCTCAATAGAACCAAGAGCAATTGCGTATTTCTCATCGCGGATTTCAACCATAAGCGCCTGAATAATTGCAAGTGTAAGCGGAAGTCGGACGGTAAACAAAGAACCAACTCCCATCTTCGTGGTAACTTCCACATCTCCGCCAAGCTGCTCAATGTTGGACTTTACAACGTCAAGACCAACTCCTCTTCCGGAAATATCTGTAATCTTCTTCGCCATTGAAAAGCTTGGTAAAAAGAGAAGATTTACGATTTCCTTCTGGGACATAGCATCTGCCTGCTCCGCTGTAACAATTCCACGCTCAATAGCTTTGCTCTTTACAGCTTCGGTGTCAATTCCATTACCGTCATCTCCTACCTGAATAATAACGTTATTGCCTTCCTGGTATGCATTCAGGGTAATGGTTCCTGTTTCCGGCTTTCCTCTTTCTGCACGAAGAGCCGCATCCTCCAGTCCATGGTCTGCGGAATTACGAAGTAAATGCTGTAAAGGATCACCGATCTGATCTACTACTGTACGATCCAGTTCAGTATCTTCACCGGTCATGATAAGTTCCATCTTCTTGTTTAAGGTGCGGGAAAGATCTCTGATCATACGAGGGAACTTATTTACAACGCTCTCAATTGGAACCATTCGAACCTTCATAACCGATTCATGAAGATTTGTGGTAATTCTTTCCAGATATTCAATCTGGTCATGGAAGCTCTGGCTCGCAAAACTGCCGCCCTCAGATGAGCTGATGGAAACAAGGGAATTCTTTGCAATAATAAGCTCAGATACCTGATTCATAAGTGCATCCAGTTTTTCAATGTCGACACGCACTGTGCGATTTGTCGCAGGCTTTCCTGCCGGTGCTTTTTTAGCTGCAGGAGCTTTGCTTGTCGCTGCGGCTGCCTGTACAGGAGCGGTCTCCGTCTTTGCCGCAACCTCCTGTTTTTCTTCCACAGCCTTCTCCTCTACCGGAGCCTGTACAGTTTGAATTTCGCCTCCGACCACATTTTCAATCTCTGAAACATTCTTTGCTGCAGCGATAATCTTGTCCAAGGGTTCTGCGGAAGAGATGTAGATACTGAAATCCAGCTCAAACTTTTCATCCTCAATATCCTGGGAGCTTGGACGGTAAACCAGAATCTGTCCGAACTCCTCTACTGCACGAAATACCAGAAAAGCTCTTGCTGCTTTTAAAAGACACTCTTTCTGGATAAAAACGGTCAGTCCATATACTTTATTGCCTGCGGTCTTAGCCTCTGCAATTGCTTTCTGCTCGCTGTCCGTCAGTTCAATATCCGAATACTTCTCTGCCGCTCCACCACTCTCGCTTTCCGGTGCGGCAGCCTTCTCCTCCTCTTGGGCCTTCGGTGCTTCTGATACGGCTTGTCCATTCGCTTTTGCTATAAAATCATTTAAGGATTTTATGATAATCTCATTATCTTCTGTACCTTCATCCGAAGAAGCTTTGATATTATCAAGATACCCTTCAATGGCATCTAAGCACTCAAAAAGAAGATCGATCATGGAACTGTCAACCTTAATTTTGTCGCTTCGCACTTCCTGGAACACATTTTCCATATCATGCGTCAGATGCTGCATGCGCTTAAATCCCATTGTTCCTGCCATACCCTTTAAGGAGTGGGCAGCACGGAATACCTCATTAATTGTATCCTTGTTATCCGGCTCGCTCTCCAAAGTCATAATGCAGTCACTTAATGTTTGTAAATGCTCTGCGCTTTCATCAATGAAAATCTCTAGATACTGGCTTACATCCATTTTACTTTACCCCCACATTCTTTGTGATTGTTTTCGCTACATCTTTCAAAGAAACAACTTCATCGACAACCCCTGCCTCCGCAATTGCTTTTGGCATTCCATAAACCACACAGGTTTCCGCATTCTGCGCAATGACATGAACCGGTTTATGTTGACATAATGACAAAATCCCGTTTGTTCCGTCGGCACCCATACCGGTAAGAACAACACAGATAATCTCATCAAATCCGGTGTTGGATATAGAATCGAACGTAATATTTGCACAGGGCTTAAGTCCACCTATGGCAGGCATATCGTTCAGTACAATTTTATGAGTTCCATCCGGGTTCTTCTTTACTTCCATGTGCTTTCCGCCGGGAGCAATATAAACATGTCCTTTTTGAAGCACATCTCCTTCTTCCGCTTCCTTTACCGCAATCGGGCTAATCTCATTCAGACGGTCTGCCATGGATTTTGTAAAGCCGGCCGGCATGTGCTGAACCAGCACCATCGGAGCATTCATGCCTGCATCCAGATACGGAATCACTTCCTGTAATGCCTTCGGTCCACCTGTGGAACAGGCAAGAGCAACCAGCTTATTTTTACCAGCCGTTGCTGCAAGCCGTTTTACCGGAGCAGCCGGCTTCGAATCCAAAGGTGCGGTGGATAAAGCCTTTGCAGTTGCCGCCTGCGGTCTGCTTATCGTCGGCCTTTGAATCGGAGCAGATGTCTGATATGTACTTCTGGAAGAAATTCTCTGCGTGTGAAGAACAGCAGATAAAACCGCAATCAGTCGATTCTTAAAATCTTCACCTTTTGCCTCGACAATATTGGTAGGCTTGGTTACAAAATCAATTGCACCTCTTTCCAATGCCAAAATAGTAACTTCTGCTTCTTTTGTAGTCAGCGTACTTACCATAATGATATTGGCTTTGATGCCATCCTTCTGCAACGCTTCCAATAACTGCAATCCGTCCATTCGTGGCATGTTTACATCAAGAAGAACGCCATCGTAAGATTTTGTCTTCAGTTTTTCATATGCCTCTTGTCCGTCTCTGCAGATATCAATTGCCTGAAAATTGTCATCTGAGTTGATTATATCACAGATAACCCTTCTCATAAGTGCAGAATCATCAACAACTAGAATGTTTTTCTTCATGTTCCCATCTCTTTTCTTCGAATTTTTCGTTCCTCTTCAAAAATATATCGAACGATGGTCTCCCTGTCCTTTAAATCCTTAAACAAAAATCTTCCTCGGACAATTACCTTTTCCATATTTTTTGCGGAACGGAAGGAATCAATCACCTGCACAACCAGATAAAACATCTGGTCGATTTTTTCGTTACACAGTTTCAGCATCACCAGAATGTAGGAATTGACCGGAAGCATTTCGTCCCCGGCAAACCGGATTCCTCCGCCGCTTATATCTACTGTAATTGCACTTTTGGAGCTATCCAGATACCCCGGTCTTTGTATTTCAGCAAATATGCCTTCTGTTGAATCCTTTTCCACAATATTTTCTGAAATTTTTATGTATCTCATATCTAAAGACTGTTCAATCCGGAAAAATTCCCTTCTTTGAAATTTTACCGGTTCACTTGTCAGCAGAATTCCAAGCATAAAAAAGTTTTCTTTTTTATATCTCTTTTGAACAGTTCCATAGCAGGTATATAACCCTCTCTTTGTATAAAACAATAGCCTGCATCGCAGTCCAATCTGAAAAAGAACCATTCTACCATTTTCGGTAGGCATTGCAATTTCGATTTCCTTTTCATTAAAACTGTCAAAAAGACTGCTCTTATAGGTTCGGATCGGAGCGATGGATTCCCCTCTTTCCACTTGTTCCAATTGCTGCACAAGCTGGATATCTATTTTATCTCCAATCGTTGCAATTTGACCAATTGACATAACATACTCCTAATCATTTCTTTGCTAATAAATTTGAAAACAATTGGGAAATTCCCCACCGGATCTGAACCTGATTGTTGGTTCCGTTCATCACATTATCCGCGAGAACCTTATATGCCTTTGATGCCATTGCATTCGGATCATTCAAAGACACAATCTTCTGCTGACGGACTGATTTTTCCAAAGACATATCCTGAGGTATCATCCCCACATAATCCAAATGTCCGTGCAAAAACTGTTCCACAACCGATTCCAGTTTATCGTATACGGCCTGTCCCTCTTCCCTTGAAGTGACTTTATTGGCCACAACTCCAATCGTTGTTCCCTTCGCAACAAAATTCGGATTTCGGTACAAGGCCTTCATTAAGGAATAGGAATCTGTAAGAGAACTCGGCTCCGGTGTTGTGACCAGAAGCACCTCCGGACTTGCCATCACAAATTCCAGCACCTGATCGGATATTCCTGCCCCTGTATCTATAATAATAAAATCCGCAAGGTCATTCAATTCATTTAAGGCTTTGATCAGATATAAAATCTGATCATGGTAAAGATTATTCAAAGCAATTACACCGGAACCTCCGGAAATAAATCCGATATCCATAGGTCCGGGAGTAATGATTTCTTTCATCGTCATTCCATTGTAAATCAAATCGGAAAGATTGTATTTGGGAATCGCCCCAAACATAACCTCAATATTCGCCAAACCAAAATCCGCATCGAAAATAATCACTCTTTTTCCGGCTTTTCTGAGCCAGATTGCCAGATTTACCGCAGTATTTGATTTTCCGACTCCACCTTTTCCACTTGTAATCGTAATTACACGGGCAGTCTGGATATTATTCTGGTTTCGCATCTTTATCACATTTCTAAGCTGTTCTGCCTGATCCATTCGCTATTTGCCCCCTAAAAGCTGCTTTACGATTCTCTGTGTGTCAAAAAGCTCGATATCCTCCGGCACATTCTGTCCGTTCGTCACATAGGACAGCTCCGCTCCCGAATAGAGCTTCACATTTAATATATTGCCATATGCAGATGTTTCATCCAACTTTGTAAAAATCAGATTGTAACTGCTAATGGATGAATAGATATCTACAATCTCCAACAAATCCTTATACTTTGTTGTCGCCGAAAGAACCAGGTACACTTCTTTGGAATAGCCTTTGTCCAGCCCCTGTATCAAGTCCCTTGTATCATTTTTCTGTGCTTCATTCTTATGGGAAAAGCCGGCAGTATCCACAAAAATCAAATCGCTGTCACTCATCTTTTCCACCGCAGAATTCAGTTCGTCCGCAGTATAGACGATAGACATAGGCGCTTCCAAAATATTAGCATATACCCGCAATTGCTCCGTTGCCGCAATTCGATAGGTATCCGCGGTAATAAAAGCCACCTTTCTATTCTGTTCCACTTTGTACTTAGAAGCGATTTTTGCAATCGTCGTAGTCTTTCCCACACCCGTTGGCCCGATGAAAAAAACCACTTTTGGTTTCTTATTGGATAAGGCAATCGGCTCCGGTCTTCCAAACAGCAGAATCATTTTCTGATAAACATTTGATAAAATGACATCCACACTGTTTCCCGGACGGATAAACTGCTCGATTTCCTCAACGATCTGATTCACATACTTCTCATTCACTTCGTTATTAATCAGAGTACTGTACAGAATGCGAACAAATTCCAATTCCTGGGAGCTCTTTTGTTTTATTTGCTTTTCCTCCGGTTCCGGGGTTGGCGTACCAAGTTTTTTCTCTAACATATTTGAAAGATCATCCAGCCTTTTTTCAATATCTTTTTCTTCGTTTTTGGAATCTGTTTTGGGCTGTACAAATGATTTTGCAGCCATACCTGCAGCAGTATCTGAATTGCTGCGCACTGGTCTGGGTATCTCAATTTTTTCATCTGCAGCCAGATTTATATTATCGTGAATCTTTTTTGGGGAATTTAAAACATTCATGGGAGAAACAACGGTTTCCTTCTCCTCAAGGGCTGCCGTTACCTCATAGGAGGAGCTCTTAAAAAATGCAAAAATCCCCTTCGGCTTGACTTCCTTCACATTCATAACAACTGCGTTTTCGCCAAGCTCTTTTTTAGCCTTTTCGATTGCCTCTTCTTTTGTTTTTCCCAAAAACTTATTAATTATCATTTACGCTGTCACCATTCCGACTGATTGAAGCTCTACATTTGAATCCACTTCATTGTAGGAAACTACAATCAAATCTTTAAAATAATCCTCTGTCAATTTCTTAAAATACATACGCACAATCGGCGATGTAATGACAATTGCACTCTTTCCAAGACTTTCCAGCTTTCCGATTTCGGTTTCTACCGAATTCATGATTTTCTTTGTCTTTTCCGGATCAAGGGTCAGATAAGCACCGCTTTCCGTCTGTTTCACAGAAGACATGATTTCCTGCTCAACCTTTGGATCAAGGGTTACAACACTGGTTGTCTCATTCGCCGGAAAATATTTGTTCGAGATTGCTCGTTTTAAGCTCTGACGGACATATTCCGTAAGCACATCGGTATCTCTTGTGGTCTGTGCATGGTCTGCGAGAGTTTCAAAAATTGTAAGAAGGTCTCGTATGGAAATTCCCTCCTCCAGCAGATTCTGGAGAACCTTCTGTATGTCTCCAAGTCCTAACAGCTTCGGAACAAGCTCGTCCACAAGAACAGGATTGCTTTCTTTTAAATTGTTGACCAGATTCTGAACATCCTGTCTGGTAAGAAGCTCTGCAATATGGGAACGAATCACCTCAGTAAGATGTGTGGCGATAATAGAAGGCGGATCAACTACGGTATATCCCAGACTCTCTGCCCGCTCTCTCTGCCCCTCGGTTATCCATATTGCAGGAAGATGGAAGGACGGCTCAAAGGTTGGTATTCCGGTAATTTCTTCCTCTACATATCCGGGATTCATGGCCATATAATGGTCAAACAAGATCTCTCCTTCTGTTACCTGGATTCCTTTTATCTTTATAATATATTGATTCGGATTCAATTGGATATTATCCCTCAGTCGGATAATCGGAACCACCGTACCAAGCTCCAATGCAATCTGTCTTCGAATCATAACTACACGATCCAGCAAATCTCCACCCTGGTTCACATCTGCCAAAGGAATAATACCATATCCGAATTCCAGCTCTATTGGGTCAACCTGAAGCAGTGATACCACATTTTCCGGTTTGCGAATTTCTTCCGCTTCGTTTTCTGCCTGTTGCACCTCTTCCTCAATGGTCTCCTCTCCGATGGATTTGTTAATACTTCTTCCGGCAATCAGAAATGTAGCTCCCAGTCCCGCAAACAGCCAGAGATTTAATGGCGTTACAGCTCCAAGGAAAATCAGAACGGTACCTACGATATACAACACCTTAGGAACACCGAAGAGCTGCTTGACCAGAACGCCGGAAAAATCTGCTTCTCCGGAACCCTTTGTAACCAAAATACCGGTTGAAAGTGAGGTCATAAGGGATGGGATCTGGGATACAAGGCCATCACCGATGGTAAGAAGTCCATAGGTCGTAATTGCCGTCTGAAACTCCATGCCCTGATTCATAATACCCATTGCTGTTCCACCAACCAGATTGATCAGTGTAAGAATCAGACCTGCGGCAGCATCTCCCTTTACATACTTTGTAGCACCATCCATGGAGCCAAAGAAGCTGGATTCTTTTTGGATTTTTTCTCGTCTCGCCTGTGCCTCTTTATCCGTAATTGCTCCCGTATTCAGATCGGCGTCAATGGCCATCTGTTTTCCGGGCATAGCATCCAATGTAAAACGGGCCGTTACTTCTGCTACTCGCTCAGAGCCCTTATTGATAACAATAAACTGAATGATAATCAGCATGATAAACACAATGGTTCCGATTATCATATCTCCGCCACCTACGAACTGTCCAAAGGTAGTAACTACATTACCCGGATTTCCGGTGGAAAGAATGAGTCTGGTGGAGGAGGCATTTAACGAAATTCGAAAAATGGTTGTAAACAGCAAAAGCGTTGGGAAAAAGGACAAATCCAAAACCTCTTTTGCATAAAGAACATTAAATAAAATAATCAAAGATATGGAAATATTAATAGCGAGCATCACGTCTAAAAGGATTGACGGAATCGGTACAATAAAAAAGATGATAGCTGCCAATATATATAGTCCAACACCAATATCCGTTTTTTTAACTGACATGATATCCTCCACTCCTTTCCATAACTATTATTTATCCGTTTGGATGTTTCGCATTGTAAAGCATTGCCAATACTTCAGCTACTGCATGATATAATTCCGGCGGAATTTCCGCTCCGATATCAACATTTGCGTAAATCATTCGGGCAAGGGGCTTGTTTTCAACAATCTCTATGCCGTTTTCTTTTGCCACTTCTTTGATTCTCTGGGCAACGTATTCTTCTCCCTTTGCCAGCAGATATGGAGCCGGGCTCACATCCGGATCATATTTTAATGCCACAGCAATATGTGTCGGGTTTGTAATTACAACATCCGCCTTCGGAACATCCTGCATCATACGGCGTCTGGAAGCCTCCTGCATTCTTCGCTTCTGCTGTCCTTTTACCTGCGGATCTCCTTCGGTATTCTTATATTCATCCTTTACTTCCTGCTTTGACATTTTCATTTCATCCCGGAACTTGATTCGCTGATAGATAAAATCAGCAATTCCCACCAGCAGGTACACAATACTGATCATCAGACCGGTATCAATAATAATTTCACCAATCAGACCAATCGCCTGATTTAAGGGCATGTCATAAAGAATAAAAAGCTCATTCGCCTTGTCCTTTATGCTGTTGTAGGCAACGATTCCAATAAGAGCGATCTTTACAATCGACATGAGAAGATTAAAAATGGAATCTTTTGAAAAAATACGTTTAAAACCATTGATTGGATTAAATTTGGACAATTTCGGTTCCATGGGCTTGGCAGAAACCTTCCAGCCCACCTGAAAAATACTGATCAGTAATGTTATTGCAACTCCAAATATAAAAAATGGAAGCACAATCATCATCCATTTCAATATCATGTTCATCAAAAAACCGGAAACCGCCTGAGCTGACAAATAGGAACGATTCACTTTTACAAAATCATCCATATTTCCATATACAAAAGAGAAAATTTCCAGAAGACCATTTCCCACATATCCTACAAAAAACTTCAGGACCAGAAAAAGGACGATCAGGTCAAATGCCGCTGTAAGCTCCTTACTTTTGGCAACCTTACCCTCTTTTCTGGCATCCTCCAATTTCTTTTGTGTAGCGGGTTCCGTTTTTTCTCCGCCCTCGTCATTTGCAAACCACTGCAGGTTATAGGGCAATATATAGTTTATTTTCTTATCATCAATACATGGATTCAACAAACATAACCACCATCTGTTTAATTTCAGAAAATATCATATCCGCAACATTTGGCAACATAAAGACAGTTAAAAACATCACCGTCAAACCAACCAGCAATTTCAACTGGATTCCTACCGCAAACATATTCATCTGCGGCGCTACCTTTGCCATAATTCCGAGAATACTGTTCAGCACCATCATACATGCAAAAATCGGAAGAAAAATTCGAAATCCAATGACAAACAAATCTCCCATGTATTTGATCATTGCAAGCATCAGGTTATCCCATTCAAATGTCGCTCCGCCAATCGGAACTACAGAAAACGAATCACATACTGCACGCAGAACATAAACATGCATATCTGATGCAACTAAAAGCAGCATCACAAAATAGTAATAAAAATTACCGCTTATTGTAACCTCATTGTTCATTTCCGGATTAAACTCTGTGGCCATGGATAAGCCAATATCCATATCAATGACATTTCCTGCTAATAAAACAATGGAACTACAGATATTTGCCGCAAAACCAATCAGCAATCCTGTAATTCCTTCCATTACTACATATACTGCATACCCCACTACGCTTGTATACTCAATCGCAGGATGTGCTACTACATTGTAAAGCAAAATTGTTACACAAAGTGATAGTCCTATCTTTACCTGATTGGGAACTCCTCTTTGTCCAAATATCGGCGCAATAAAGACAAATGACGATATACGAACAAGAATCAGTAAAAAATATTCAAAATTTTGTATATTAAATGTGTATTCAGCCATACTAATTTTCTACAACAAGCTCAAATAATAGCTAAATCTTGACCACAACTCCGTCATGAAGCCGGACATATTGTTAAGCATCCACGATCCTCCGATCATCATTGTCAGGAACACCCCCAGAATCTTTGGGACAAAGGTAAGGGTCTGCTCCTGTATCGATGTGACCGTCTGGAAAATACTGACAATCAGACCTATAATCAACGAAACTAACAGAAGTGGTGCTGCTGTAATAATAATGGTATATATCGCTTCACGAGCGACATCAAGAACTGCTCCTTCAAAACTCATACCTGCACTCCTTAGTAAAATGTCTGTACCAGATTCATAATTACCAGATTCCATCCGTCTGCCAGAATAAACAACAGTAATTTGAACGGAAGAGATATTGTCGTCGGAGGTAGCATCATCATACCCATCGACATCAGCACAGAGGATACAACCATATCAATTACAATAAATGGAATGTATATGAAAAATCCCAACACAAAAGCAGTTCGAAGTTCACTTAAAATAAACGCAGGAACCAGTGTTGTAAAGGGAACCTCTTCATAGGATTCATAGGTCTGCCCCGAAATTTCGATAAACACATCCAGATCCTTGGTTTGTGTCTGTCCATACATAAATTCCCTAATAGGAATTTCTGCGGCAGCAAGAGCTTCCTCCTGAGTAATCTCGCCGGCATCCCATGGCTGTATGGCCGTTGTATTAATTTCCTGAAATGTTGGCCACATAATAAAAAATGTTAAAAATAAAGCCAATCCAACCAGAACCTGATTCGGAGGCGCTGTCTGGGTTCCGATTGCCGTTCTGACAAAATGAAGCACGATGATAATTCTTGTAAAAGAAGTCATCATAATCAGAATCGACGGAGCCAGTGTCAGAATTGTAAGCACCAGAAGCATCCGGATCGGAGTGGAAACAGAACCGGAATCATTATTATAGATAATGGAGAATCCGTTTGTGATATCTGAACCGGCGTCTGCGGTTGCTCCGGTAGGTTCTGTAAAATCTTCCGTAATATCCGTAGTATCAAATGTAGCAGCATACGCTTTATCCGGACAACAGAAACTAAATCCAATTGTAAAAATAACAACTGCACAGGCAAAAATCAAAGATACTGCACAGTAGATTTTCTTAAAACTCTTTTTCATATTAACCCTGCTTTTTGGGAAACTTTTCCTTTACTTTGTTAAAAATATCCTGAAAGCTGTCAGAGGAAAGCATTGTACTGTTATCCAATACAGGAATTTCCGTAAGCTCCGCTTCTGACAATTCCGTTAACAGATGCACTTCATCTTTTCCAACTGCAATCACCAGATATTTCGTTCCAGCCTGCACAATTTCAACTATTTTGTTGTTTCCAACATGAATCGTTTCAATAATTTTCAGATTCTTATTATTCGAATGTGCTTTTTGAAATCCTCCCATCCATTTAGTCGTAAGATATGTAATCAAAAGGACAAAAACAAATATGAGAAGAACTCCGATAAGTTGTAAAAAGCTTTCCAAAGAAGATACCGCCAAAACACTCATACGCTATTATCCAACTATTTTTTTGACTGCCTCAACCACGCGGTCTGCCTGGAATGGTTTTACGATAAAATCCTTTGCACCGGACTGAATTGCCTCAATAACCATAGCCTGCTGTCCCATAGCGGAGCACATAATAACCGTTGCTGCAGGATCTTTTTCCTTAATCTTTTTTAAAGCCTGAATTCCATCCATCTCCGGCATGGTAATATCCATAAGCACCAGGTCCGGATGAAGTTCTTCATATTTGCTCACCGCAACCGCGCCATTTTCAGCTTCCCCTGCCACTTCATACCCATTTTTTGTAAGGATATCTTTAATCATCATACGCATAAATGCTGCATCATCACAAATTAATATACTCTTTGCCATCTTTTACTCTCCTATTGTGAATTTTTTATTCCGGCATTAATAATTTCCGTTATTCGAACTCCAAAGCTTTCCTCAATTACCACTACCTCACCCTTTGCGACATTCTTTCCATTCACAAGAATATCAATAGGTTCACCGGCAATCTTATTAAGTTCGATAATTTTTCCCGGGCTAAAATCCAGAATATCTGAAATGGATTTGGAAGTTCTTCCCAATTCAACGGTAACTTCCAAGGGAACATCCATAATCAAATCGATATTCTCCGGTACAAAAGCGCTTGTCATTCCTCCGGAGAAAGCAGAAAACTGGGCAGGCTGAACATTTACGGGTTGCCCCATCATTGGCTGCCCCATCATCGGTTGTCCCATCATTGGCTGCCCCATCATCGGTTGCCCCATCATTGGCTGCCCCATCATCGGCTGTCCCATCTGTGACTGCGGCTGCTGTGCCGGTTGTGGTGCCGGCTGCGGTGTCGGTGCAGATGGCTGCTGTGCCGGAGCTGGTGCTTCTTCCTCCTTCAGGGAACGATTATCCATCTCCATATTTGCAGATACGCCTGCACACATTTCCTTCGCAAAAGAAACCGGATAAAGCTGCATGATCTCACTGTCTACCAGATCCCCGATTTCCATTTTAAATGAAATTTTCACAAAGGTTCCGGACAGGAATTCATCAATATTTGCCTCATCCACATTATCCTTAAGATCAATGACATTTGCAATCGGTGGGCTGATATCAATGGTCTTATTCAACATAGAGGAAAGAGATGTGGCAGATGATCCCATCATCTGATTCATCGCTTCGCTGATTGCAGAAAGATGAAGTTCTCCAAGCTCTCCGTCTATATTTGTTCCATCTCCACCCATCATTAAGTCGGTAATAATTTTTACGTCATTCTCTTTCAATACAAGAATGTTGCTACCATCCAAACCGACCGTATATGCAATTCGGATAAATACACATGGTTTTTCATATTTTGCTGAAATTTCATCCCAGCCTGTTAAGGAAACAACAGGAGTCGAAATCTCAACCCGGCGATTCACAAGGGAAAACAAGGTCGTCGCAGCAGTTCCCATACTAATATTTGCAATTTCACCAATTGCATCTTTTTCAGCGTCAGACAGCACCTCATCTTGGCTGCCCGTTCCACCGGGACTGTTCAGCAGTGCATTTATTTCTTCCTGCGATAATACTCCGTCCATTCTTTATTGCTCCTCTCTAATCACCGAAGTGACTCTTACTGCATAATCATCTCCGGATGCACCCGGCATTGCAGTGAATTTTCGAATATTTCCAACATATACATCCAATTCTTCATCAACCTTGCGGTCCAGCCGGATAATATCCCCCGGCTGAAGCCCAGCAAAATCACTTACAGAAATGGAGCTCTTGCCCAAAATTGCCTTAACAGGAATCTGAGCTCTCGAAATCAGGGATTCAATTGCTTCCGCATAATTTGTCTCATCCTGATTCTGCATATTTGAATACCAGTACTTGGTATTTAATTTGTCTATTACTTCCTCCAGTGTAATATACGGAAGGCAGACATTCATAAGTCCTTCCACATCACCAATCTTGATATTCATAGTAACGATGGCAATCATTTCACTTGGCGAAATAATCTGGGCGTACTGTGAGTTCGTCTCAATACGCTCCAGATGAGGATGGATATCTACAACATTGTTCCATGGTTCATGCAGCAGATTCACGCACACCACAAAAATTCGTTCAATAATCAAAAGCTCTATCTCAGAGAACTCACGAATTTTATCCAAGGTATTTCCCTGTCCGCCGAGCATCCGGTCCACAATCGCATAACCAAGATTCGAAGCCATTTCGATAATAATATTGCCTTGCAGAGGTGAAAAATTTACAATTCCCAAAAGCACCGGATTGGAAAGCGCATTGGAAAATTCCGAATAGGTGACCGCTTCCGAGTTCATGACCTCAATCTGCACCGCTTTTCTAAGATATACCGGCAAATTCGTTGACAATAATCTGCCATAATGTTCAAAGATAATCTCTAAGGTTCGAAGGTGTTCCTTAGAAAACTTTGATGGGCGGGCGAAATCATAATCCTTAACCTGCTTCTTATTATTATCTTTAATTTCTTCTACATCTAATTCACCGCTGCTTAAGGCCGCCAGCAAACTGTCTATCTCATTTTGAGATAAAACGCCGTCACCCATTTGTCTCTCACCACCTAAACCTATGTAAGACTAACCACATCCTCGTAGTTAGTCTCCCATTTTTTCCTATTCTGTCTGTTTGCTGGAAAAATTGACACCTACAATGTAATCCGTGCCAAACATACTACGCATATCGCTTAATATTTCGTCCTGCACCATTTGCGGATTTGCGTCAAACTCTTCCTTTGTGTATTGATTCACAATCTGAATGATATCATTTTTCATGATATCCTCATATTCAGCTAACACGGTAGGCGAATACTTTGTATAATTCTCACTTTCTTTATTCAGAGAAAGAGAGATTGCAAGTACAGCATAATGACTCTTACCGTCGTTTGACTTTAAATTGATCGGCATAGTCTCTCCTCCGTTGATTGCATAAGTCTCAATCTTATCAATCGGCAGATCTGAAAGACCGGTGGAAGCACCGCTTTGTAAATCAAGATCAATTGCCCGGCAGACGGAATCAATCAGCTGGTTTGCCTTTTTTGTCTCCGGAAGAACTGTAAAGATCAGCAATGCGTTCATAACCAGATTGGCCAGTGTAAGTGCTAAAATAATTACAGAAATCAAATTTTTCTTCATAGAATTGAGTTTCTCCTATTCATTTAAATCGGAATTATATGAATTATAAATTTTAATTTCAACTCTTCGGTTTCTTGCTCTTCCTTCTGCGGTAGAGTTATCCGCAATCGGGACATAATCTCCTCTTCCTGAGGATTTTATGTAGGCAGGATTTAAAGAGGTATTTGCCCTCACATAATTTGCAACCGTGAGTGCACGATACATAGACAGTACATCATTGCTCTCATATTTCGAGGTTGAAATCGGAACATTATCCGTATGTCCTTCAATTTCAATAATGTTCTTATCATAGGTTTCCAATATTGCTGCGATTTTGTCCACAATAGGGTAAGCATCATCAATAATTTCAGACTTACCGGAATCAAAAAGAATCGCTCCGCTCAAAGACAGTTGTACATATTCCGCATTGAAATCCACTTCAACCAGATTCTGGATTCCGGCAGCTTCAACTGCGCTTTGTATTTCCTCAGCCATCTGTTCAGACTCTGACAATTCTTCCTGTTTAAAGGCCTCATATACCGTATTGGAAGTATTATCGGTATCCTCATCGCTCTTTGAATTTGCCATCTCGTTATAGTAGCTATCCAGAAACTCCAATTGCCGCACACCGGATGAAATCATTTCTCCGTCACCGATGCTCTTTCCTCCAGCCGGCAATATACTCATATTGCTTTGTAAAGAGGCAATGACCATCTGAAATTTTTCAGAGTCAACACTGGACATGGAGTATAGCAAAACGAAGAAGCAAAGAAGAAGGTTCATCAAATCTGAGAATGTGGCCATCCAGGCCGGCGAGCCTTTTGGTGGATCCTCCTGTCTCTTTTTTGCCATTATTCTTCACCTCCGGCATCTGCACCAACACTAACACGCTGTGAAGGAGAAAGGAAGGACTTTAATTTTTCCTCAATAACACGTGGATTTTCTCCCGCCTGAATCGATAAAAGACCCTCAATTGTAATGTTTCTAAGTACTATTTCAGAATCGTTGTTATCCTTTAAGGTCGATGCAATCGGATTACACAGCCAGTTCGCAACGAGGGAACCATACAAGGTTGTAAGAAGCGCAACTGCCATAGCCGGTCCAATGGAGGAAGCATCCTCCATGTTGTAAAGCATAATAACAAGTCCGACCAGGGTACCAATCATTCCCCATGCAGGACCAAGCTCTCCCCACTTTTCCCAGAAGGCAATTACCTTCTTATGTCTGCTCTCCATGCACATGACATCTGTCTCTAGAATTCCGCGGACAAGATCAGGGTCCGTACCATCGACAACAAGCATGATTCCTTTTTTCATAAATTCATCGTCAATTCCATTTGCCGCTTCTTCCAATGCAAGAAGTCCTTCTTTACGTCCCACATTTGCAAGATCGATAATGGATTTTATGGAATCCGCCGGGTCCTTCGTATTATCTTTAAATGCATGGCTGATGCTTTTTAATCCATTGATAAAGTCCGGCAGTTTGTTACATGCCAACGTACCACTGATAGATCCTCCAATTGTAATAATTACAGAGGGAATATCTATAAAATATTGAAATGCGGCTGCACCACCTCCGGAAATAATTCCGAAGACTACCATGACAAGGCCAAGTACTATACCAATCAAAGATGCTATATCCACAAAAATCACCTTCCATTTATCTTAAATTTGGGAAAATATGACAATTTTAGGCATAATACGCCATAAAAACCCTTTTATATGATTTTACTAAACTTTATCTTTCTTGTCTACTTTCTTTTTGTGTAAATAATGAAAAAATATTGGGGAATGGTGTCGTCCATTCCCCAAATAAAATTTGAAAAAATTCTAGTTATTATCTCTTCAAGTTAATCAGTTCTTCCAACAGTGTATCAGAGGTTGTGATTATTCTTGAGTTTGCCTGGAAACCACGCTGTGTAATAATCATGCTTGTAAATTCAGCAGAAAGATCCACGTTTGACATTTCCAACTCTCCGGTGGAGATGGAGCTTCCGTCTGCATCAACCTCTACACCGATTCCATCAAACTCACCGGAGTTTAAGGTAGTCGCATAACAGTTCTCTCCCACTTTTTCAAGACCGGATGCATTTGCAAACTGTGCACAGGCAATCTGGCAAAGAAGAACAGTATTACCATTATCGTAGGAACCGTAAATCTTACCGGAGTTATCTACGGTAAGACCTGTAAGCGCTCCAAGCTTCTTACCGGTTCCGTCTCCCTGAGTATCACCCTTTAATGCCTTCATGGTTGATGTACCGCTGTTGTTGTAGTTCATACTCTTTGTAAAATCGATCTCGATGTTGCTGAAATTACTTTGTGTAAAGCCATCCTCCGAGAGATAAATGCTCGTTGACTTATCCGCCTCATTTTCTGCGTCATCATTTATTTTATGATTAATCAAAATATCAGACAATTTTAAAGAAAGAGAGGATCCCTCTGCAAGATTGTCAATACCACAGCTTACAAATTTACCATTGTTCTGATCATATACTATAGTATATGGCTTATACTGCTGAACCTCTTTTTCCACCGAATAAGGAGTAGAAAAATCAAGATCCTCTTGAGGCATCAAGGTTTGTCCATTTTCTATATATACTCTGGCGCTCTGTCCATCACTATATACAATATATTTTGGATTATTCGGATCAAATATCCACCTGTTTGGATCCGTAGTTGTATCAACAAGATAAATGTCATTATTTTCATCTACTGCATAATACTCATCTTTATCTTTGTTATAGTATACTGCCACGCCACCGGTAGTTACCTGCATATCAACAAAGCTAGAGTCTTTTTCAAAAAGCTTATTCGGTTCAATATACTTAACTGTATCAGTTGTATCACCCTGTTCCGTAACAGCATAATAAGCAACATTAGCTGTATCTGCATTATAAGTAGTTGATGTAAGAGCAGGGCTTGTGTTTTCCTGTGCCAAATAATATATATTGTTAGTCTGATCGTAGGCATATATTCTACTATCAGTTCCGTTATATAGCTCATAGCCTTCTTCCGAAAAAATCCCCAATGAACCTGAGATGATACTTGTATCAAAAGGATCAGTTGGATCGTTAGGATTTAACGCAGAGCCGACTGTAGAATATGTGCCATTCGGTGTATCTGTGTAAGTCGGCGTAGATATAGTCTTATAAACCACACCATCCTTCTCAGCATAGAATTCGTCTCCAACCTTATAGAACGTATATCCTGTTTCAAAAACTTCCCCCACACCAGGTGTTACCGAAGTGCCAAGGTCTGTAAATGAATCCGAATTCCAAACATATTTTAGAGTTCCATCTGCTAACTTGTATGACGAAGCTACTTCCTCTTTAGTAACATACTCATGTGTAACACTATGCTGTTCCACTTTATAAATTTTTCCATCATCACCAAATTTATAAAGGCTTGTTCCTCCATCGTTTGAATAAACAGGTACGCCATTAGCAGTCTTTCCGGTTTTGTTATCAGCAGAAATTTCTACATCCTGAATCTGAGTCGGAAGTACATAAGATACGACACCATTCTTATCCTTTACTAAACGATACGCCATATTATCAGCCGTCTGCTCAGAAAGATATGACGAACCATTCTTCTGAATATTATATACATTTCCATAGTCATCCTTTGTATATAACATCGGACTAATTTCGGTGCCTAAATTATAAATTGTATATCGATTTCCTGCCGCATCATATGCATACTGGGTCATTTTTTCCTTAACAGTCTCTACCTCTCCAGTCGAAAAAAGTCTTCCGGGGTTCATGTTTGGAAGGAAGGTTTCGCCTGTAGGATCAGTGGGATCCTTTAAGATAGAGATTCCATCCTGATCAAGGATATCGGTAAGCTCAATATGATATTCTCCCGGATTCTTCACTTCACCAGCCTCATTCAGTGCAGGGGTAACCTTAAATTTACCGGTATAGCCATAACCAAGACTGTCATAAAAGCTAAGTGCAAGAACATAACCTTCTTCGTTGGAAAGGTTCGGATCGTTCTTATCCAGAACACCGG
Source organism: Agathobacter sp. (assembly GCA_051880175.1). GTDB lineage: Bacteria > Bacillota > Clostridia > Lachnospirales > Lachnospiraceae > Roseburia. The sequence goes on from JBJENM010000138.1 coordinate 41,909, forward strand.
ATACATAAGCTTTCTGGGTTGCTTCCGGCTGGGAAGTCTGATTTCCCGGGGACATAACCTGAAGCGCAGACACCGTATCTTTACGGATTTCTCCTGTGGTCGGGTCAACCTGCCAGCCCATAAGGGTATATCCGGTTGAACTCATACAAAGATAACCATTTCCGTCTACATAGAAGGAACCTGCTCTTGTAAACATGGTGTTGGTTCCATCACTAACGATAAAGAAATTGGTGGTCTGGGAATCTGTTAACTTTAAGTCAAATGGGTTTCCTGTTGTCTCAGCAGCACCAGCAGTTTCAATACTAACCGTTGTTGATCCTGTGGATACACCAAGACCGATCTGCTTTGCATTCACACCACCGGTACCGGTTGCTCCGTTACCAGCGGATGCTCCTGAAATCGTCTGATACATGATTTCACTAAATGTTACGGAAGAAGATTTGAATGCTTCCGTATTTACATTGGCGATATTGTTACCAATAACGTCCATTCTTGTCTGATGTGTCTTAAGGCCGGACACAGCAGAATACAATGATCTCATCATAGTACAAATGACCTCCTTTTTGGACGGGCGTTTTTGATTCCTTCTGTCAGTCGGGAATCGCAGCTTCCATAAGGTCCAGCTACATAATGACCGCTCCGTCAATATTTGTAAAAACATTATTTAGGGTTTCGTTTTTATCCATTGCAGTTACGACTGTTCGATTCGGAACATTCACGATAAAAGCTAATGAATCTACTAAAACAAGAGATTCCTGAATTCCTTTTTCACTCGCCTGTTCTACTCCGTTTTCCAAACGTGTATTCATTTCCTGTGTCAGATTGATATGGCGATCCGTCAGGCGCATGGCCGCGTGCTTTGAAAATTTCAAACTGGAATTTTCTAAAATCTGCCTATTATATTCCTCTGACCGTTTTTCTTTCAGAATCTCCTCAAAAGATATATCGGTTGAGTTATTTTGATTCTTAACAGGATTTGAAGATAAATACTGATTCGAGATCTGTTCAATTGAGGAAAACTGAGCACTGATTGGGTGATTCATAAGCGCACCTCCTTGCATCGCTTACTCGATATCTTCTGTCTGATCTGTTGTATCTTCCTGATCCGTTCCTTCTGTTTCTTCTGTTCCCTCTGTTTCTTCTATTTTTCCCGACTCTTCACTACCGGCCTCTTCCGCTCCCTCTGTTTCATCCTTTGCAGCTTCCTGTGCATTATAAAGCTCATTGACACGTAGCTCAATTGCCTCAAACGCATTCAAAGTATCCTCATCAATAAATCGTCTCTCATAATCCGTCATACCGTCGTAAAGCTCACGAACCTCATCAACTGCACCCTTATATGCTGCTGTAATGTTGTCCACATCCGGGAATGTAGAAACCATGGATTTAAAGGTTTTTGCCAGCGCAACCGCATCATAGTATTTTGAATCAGCCACCGTATCAAGATCAGCCAGTGGATAAAGTCCGTCATTGATTGACAGATAAATCTCCCCATCCTGATACATCACATAATCCACCGTACCTTCCACATATGTCTTGTTTCCGTTCTGGTCTTCCACCTTCATAATTACTTCTTTTCCTACCAGATTATTTGCCATATCACTCTGCAAAGTCTCTGTCTGGGCAAGTGAAGCTTCAAGCTGTGAAAATGTAGCCAACTGTGCGACATAATCTGTGTTGCTGGTTGGTTCTAACGGGTCCTGATACTGCATTTCTGCACATAACAATTGAAGGAACTGATCGTAGCCCAAATCTGATCCCGTTGCTTTTGACTCCGAATTTTTATCTGTGTAATCGTATTCCAGTTTTCCGTCGACTACACTTGCTGTAATGCCACCTAATGCCATTTTTCTCTCCTTTCTTCTTTTTTAATTTAAGCGGTAAAATCTACCGAATTTCCATTGTCTCTCATGATCTGCGCCACCAGTGCTTCCTCTTCCGACATCAGTCCGGAAAGCTCATCCAAAGAATCCAGCTTTAAATTTCTTCGTGGTGCCTTTTTACTTTCATCCGGATTCTGCTGCTGTCCCTGTTCATTTTGTTCCAGATTTCTTTCGAATTCGTGGGATGCAATCGTAACTTCAACGGAATCCACCTTCACACCTGCCTGGGAAAGATTTTCGCGAAGTGTTGCAACCTGCATTTCCAAAGCTTCTTTTACAATTTCATTCTGTGCTGCAATCTGTGCATGCACCGTACCTTCTTTCGAAGATACATGCAGATAAATTTTCCCGAGATTTTCCGGATTCAACTGCATTTCCATCGATGTAACGTCGGATTCAAGTACCACGCGGACATTTCTTGCGACCTGCTCGATCATATCAAATACATCGATATCCGAATAACGGATTGTTCCGGCAGCTTCTTCTCCTTGTACGGCATTCTCAAGATTTTGATGCAGTACATTCTGTCCATCGGACATCATCCGGTTTCCATTCTCAGATCCTGAAGATAAATCCATAGTCGAATTTTCCTGATCCGATTCTTCCACTGCTTTCACAAATGAAGAGGTTTCTTCCTGGTCCTCTGTGGTTCCTCTCAGATCTTCCACAATCACCTTTGCTTCGTTCCGGTCATCCGGTTCTTCGGCAGCCGAAAGGGCTGCATCTTCAACCATTGGCTGGTTTTGCACGTTTTCCGCATTTTCTTCCTGTAACATGGAAATATTGATGTCTGTCATCTGGTTTTCGTCTAATGTATTCATCTGCATCACAAGCTCGTCTATCTGATCCATCTGAATATTCAGCTGTTTCATCAGATCACTGCCCATCTGCCCGATGCTTCCCAAAAGCTCCTGAAAATCAGTACTCACCAGAAGTTCCATCGTATTTGTCGCACCCGTAAGCTCTGCCACAACTGTTGCAAGATTCTTAGGATTTAACAGATCAAAAACGGTAAGTCCCAGTTCATCCAACGCGTTCTGGATATCTTCAATGGAAACTTCCATTTTTTCGCTGATTTCATCCATGACATTCTCTTCGAATTCATTTAAATCTTCTTTTGCAGAATCGATTTTTTCTGATATCGAGGAATTATCACTTTTCTCTGCACGGTTTTCTACGTTATTCTGCTTGTACTGATAGCGGTCATACGCTTCGTTTGATGAATTGATGGCTTCCGTCTTATTTACTTCCGAAACGGAATCGGCATTTACCGTCTGGGATGCCTGCAGATTATTTGCATTCTGGTTCATCATACTTGCAAAAACAGATGCCGCTTCTTCTGTTGCAGCCTTACTCTTTCCTCCCGGTGCTGCTACGGTGCTATGGTTCCCCACCTCCGAACTGTTCAGGCTAAAAACATTTGTACCTGTCATTTTCCTCCTCCTTTCTTCAAAATTTTTATGAAAAAGCGATTAAGGTTCCATGATTTCCGTAACTCTGGCCGCCGTTTCCGCATCCATCTTACCCAGAATGTCTGCACGTGCCTGCGCATTCATTCCTTCCAGAATATCTGCAACAAGGCCAAGGTCATCCGTCATGGTGTTAAAGATTGCCGCTGCTTCCTTCGGTTTCATGGAAGAATAAGTGGCAATATAATCCTTCAGTTCCTCGCTTTTTTCCGTTTGTTTTACGACCTGCTTATACAGTACTGCCGCATTTTCGGGGTCAATACTTTCATAGTAAGTCTTATATTCATTTATATCGGGCGCTTCCTCTGAAAAAACAACCTCTTCATAAAACTTTTGTTTCGTATTTTCAAATTCGACCTGATTATCTTTATAGACCGTAAGCTCCGCAATTTCCGCTTCTAGCGCAGCAATGCGGTCGTCTTTTTCCATAGACTCACTATTCGCATAGTAAACGTCCATTTCCAGTTCTTTGATTCTTTCCACTGCCTCTTCGATGGAGCTGTATCTGTACTGGGTATCCTCTTCCGCGTAGTCTGTTTCCACCTTCGGAAGAATTTTGTTTACCACCGGAACATTCTTGAATACCGGATACAATACCGTTGAGCCAAATCCGCCCACATCCATTTTGATCAAAAGCCCGAAAATGGCAAGCCAGATTAAAATGATTACAAGGGTCACAACCACAAGAAGAATTTTGCTTCCCAGCTTTTCTTCCTCTTCCCCCTCCATTTCAAGAGCCTCTTTTTCTTTTTTCTTTTCCTTCTTCTCTTTTTTCTTCTTCTTTTTTCCGTCTAACTCTTCCTCTAATTCCGGCATATATGCTCTCCTTTATTTCGAATTGTAGTTGTAACTAACCAACTGGTCCACCGCCAGTCGTTCCTCATGATCCTGTTCTGCCAGAAACTCCTCATAAGCCTTTTCCTTCAGCTTTTCATGCATTTTCCGTTCCTGCATCACCTCAGTTAATGCCTTTCGTGCTGCCTCCAGCTCCAGCTCCTTTTTATGTACCTCAACCATCTGCCTTCGAATCAGAATTTTCATGGATTCTGTGGCCTGTCTTGTGATTTGGATTTCATGGAGATCCATTGGCCCGTCCATCAGTTTTTTTAATTTCCGTTCATATCCGGTTCTGCGGACCACCATTTCCTGAAGCTTTTCCTGCTCTGCCATGTACTTTTGCTGTGCGATACCATATGTAATTTTTGCCTGCTCTTCCAATTTCCCTTTGATATCCAGAATATTCTGCATTCGATATCGAAATCTCGCCATTTATCATCGCCTCTATTGTTTATCCGAAAACACCTGTTCCAAAAGCTCTACTTCTTCGTCAAAAACAAATTTTTCATCGGTAGCCTGACATAAAAATCCGTTTACTTCTTTGATTTTTTTGATTGCATAATCAATATCCGGATTGGAACCCGTTTTATATGCGCCGATATTAATCAAGTCTTCCGCTTCATTATAGGTCGCCAGCACATTCTTTAAGGTTCCCGCTACTGCTTTGTGTTCTTTTGTTGCAATAGCGCTCATAACTCTCGATATGCTCTGCAGCACGTCAATTGCAGGATAATGATTTTTGTGGGCAAGCTTCCGGTCTAAAACGATATGACCATCTAAAATACCACGGGCAGTATCCGCAATCGGTTCATTCATATCGTCACCATCTACAAGAACCGTATATAGGCCGGTAATAGACCCTCTTTCTGAGGTTCCCGCTCTTTCCAGCAATTTCGGCATTTCCGAATACACGCTTGGGGGATATCCTCTTGTAACAGGGGGTTCTCCGGATGCCAGTCCAATCTCACGCTGCGCCATGGAAAAACGTGTTAAGGAATCCATCATTAACAGCACATCTTTTCCCTGGTCTCTGAAATACTCCGCAATGGCCGTTGCGGTCTTTGCAGCTTTATTACGAATGAGCGCCGGTTTATCGGAGGTTGCGATAACGACAACGGAACGGGCCATGCCCTCCGGTCCTAAGTCACGCTCAATGAATTCCCGAACCTCTCTTCCTCGCTCTCCAATCAGGGCAATCACATTAATGTCGGCCTTTGTGTTTCTTGCAAACATACCAAGAAGCGTACTCTTTCCCACACCGGAGCCTGCAAAAACACCTATTCTTTGTCCTTTTCCAACAGTAATTAAGCCATCGACAGCCTTCACTCCCAACGGCAATACCTCGCTTATGATTTTTCTTGCCATAGGGTCCGGCGGCATTGCCTCCACCGGATACTCCAGGGAAAGGTCCAGTTCTGACCCATCGGTGGGTCTTCCGATTCCGTCTAACGTATGTCCTAGCAGTTCATTTCCCACGAAAACAGACAATGGATGTCCCGTATTTTCTACAGCACATCCAACGCCAACACCATCGACATTATCAACGGGCATAAGAATAAGTCTGGAATCCGTAAATCCAACAACCTCTGCCATCACATATTGCTGTCTTTCTTTATCCAGATAAATACGGCATAAGTCGTTTAATCTTGCCTCTGGTCCAATTGATTCAATTGTAAGTCCTACCACTTTTGCCACTTTTCCAAAGCAGTTGTAATACTGCCGGTCAAGAAGCCCCAAGTACTTTTCTGCTTCTACTATCACCCAAAGTTCCTCAATACCATTACTTACATAAGGATCGAATGTCTTTGATCAGGTTTTGGTATTCTGTGTCCAGTCCGCAATCAAACAGGCCATACTCCGTCTCGATCTGACATTCGTTTTCTGCTAGTTTTGGATCTCTTACGATTTCCACAACCGCTCCGTTCCCTATTATTTCCGTAAACTCATCTACATGCTGTTTCATCACATCCGCATCTGCCGGTGCAACATGAATGCGGAAATTTTTTCCTGACTCTGCATTCTGCAGCATATTGGAAGCAAGAGCAACCAGTATATCCTTTTTATCTTCAAACTGAATATGAAAAACATGATCAAACACCTGAATCAGCACCTCAATCAGATCCTGTTCCATTGTATCCATTTTTTCCTGATACCGGTTTTCATACTCCTGCCTGCTGATATCAAGCTCCTGCATCAGTTTTTGTTTTTCCTCTTCAAGCTCTGCGCGAAGTGCCTCTGCACCAGCCGCATAGCCATTTTTCTTTTGTTCTTCAAATTCCTCTAAGCCTTTTTTATGCGCATCATTTAACATTTCATCCGCCTGCGCTCTGGCGGCATCTAAAATTGCTTTTGCTTCTTCCTTTGCATTTTCTAAAAGTTCTTCCACTGTAGGTTCCTGCAGTGCCTGTATTTCTTCGGCAACAATTCCCTCTGAAAATTCTCCGCCCTCCTCCTTTTCGGAGGATTTCAATTCTTCTTCTCTTGCTTTTTTAAGTTCATCTGCCAGATGTGACAGTTTTTCTTCAATCGCCTGATTGGAATTGATGACGCGGACATTCTCTGTGGAAGCAGCGATGATATAATTCTGCTTTACAAGATTAGACAACGATATCGTCACCTCCACCACGAGAAATTACAATCTCAGCCGAATCCTCTAACTTACGAATAACACCTACGATCTTCTGTTGTGCCTCTTCTACATCCTTCATTCGAACAGGTCCCATGAAATCCATGTCTTCCTTTATCATTGCTGCAAGACGCTTAGAAAGGTTGCGGAATACCGCATTCTGTACCTCTTCCGAGGTACTCTTAAGCGCCAGCTCAAGATCTGCATTGTCAACCTCTCGGAGAACTCTTTGAATTGCACGGTCATCCAGAAGAAGAATATCCTCAAATACGAACATTTTCTTACGGATTTCATCTGCAAGCTCAGGCTCCTCGATCTCAAGAGCTTCCATAATATGCTTTTCTGTACCGCGGTCTACGTTATTTAAGATATCAACAATCGCATCTACGCCACCGACAATGGTGTAATCCTGATTTACAAGAGATGCCAGCTTGCGCTCTAACACACGTTCCACTTCTTTGATCACATCCGGCGAAGTACGATCCATCATCGCAATACGCTTTGCAACATCAGACTGTTTTTCCGGTGGAAGCGCTCCCAGCACCATAGAAGCCTGTCCCGCAGGAAGATATGACAAAATCATTGCTATCGTCTGTGGATGTTCATCCTGAATAAAGTTCAAAAGCTGACTCGGATCGGTCTTTCGAACAAATTCAAAGGGGCGAACCTGTAAGGACGCAGTAAGCTTTGCAATAACTCCCTGTGCCTTATCTTCACCAAGTGCTTTTTCAAGAAGTTCTTTCGCGTATCCGATACCACCCTCTGCAATATACTGCTGGGCAAGACATACCTGATAGAACTCATTCAAGACATCTTCCTTTGTCTGTGGAGATACACTACGGGTATTTGCAATTTCCAGTGTCAGCTCCTCAATCTCCTCTTCCTTGAGGTGTTTGAAAATCGTAGCTGCCTTCTCCGGTCCAAGCGTTATGAGCAGAATTGCTGCTTTTTGAATCCCACTATAAGACTCCTGACTCATCCCTTAATCCCAATCCTCATTCAACCAGTTGCGAAGCAGAAGTGCCACAGCATCCGGGTTTTCATCAACAAACTTTTCAATCAAAATTCTGGTTTCGGATTTTTCCGAATAACCAATATCATCCAGAGCGCTCTGCTCTTCTGCGGTAGACTCCAAAAGAGTTTCAACCGAAAGCTCCGGCTCTGCAGCAACCTCCTCCTGCTTTCTTGTGCTTCGAAATACCACATAGCCAAGAAGAGCAAAGATCAGTACTGCAAGCAGAATCTGTAAAATGTCGCTCCAAGAACGGCTTGTAACCTCTTTGTCCACAAAAAGCGGCTGTTCATAGCAGACAAAGGTGATACGATTTGCAGAAATACCGGTTGCATTTGCCACAACAGCGATCAAAGATTCATCCACTGCCGCTTCACTGGGTTCACTGTGGGCTGCCTTATACTCATCCCAGGTAATCTCCTCCAGTTCTCCCGCAGCTTCCAATATCTCCTGATTGTATGTAATATACCGGTTTGCCACAACGGAAATGGAAGTATTGTCAAAATCAACCACTCCGCCGCTTAATCTTTCCTCGGTAATCTTTTCATTGTTCTGATATACGATGTCGGAATCCTCAACGGTATAGTAAACATTGCCGTTATCGTCAATGTAATAGGTCGTATCATCGTTGGAGTCCGTTCCCGGAATCGCCTCGGAGCCACCATTGCTTTCTGCCGCATATTCCGAAATCTCACTGATCATATTGGTATTGGATTCCGGATCATTTCCATAATATTCATGGGTCGCGGTAGAACGCTCGGAATAATCCACTGCAAGCCAGGTTGCAACCTGAATATCCGAAAACAGCCCGGTCTGCATTAAGACCTGTTTCACATCTTCCTTGATTCCTGCAGCCATCTTCTGTGTATTGCTGTACTGTGAGCTTGCAACACCAAAGGTAGAGCTTTCATCTGCCCCGGAATAAAGTACAGAGGCATCCTGATTAATAATGGTAATTCCCTCTGTATTGGAATTTCCAAGTTCGGTAGCAATAAACTTTGCAATACCGTAAAGCTGGTCTGCGTCGATCGTATCTGTCGTTACAATCTGAACCGCTGCAGTTGCCTGCTCTTCTCTTGAGAGAATCGTTCCATCATTTTTTGGCAGTGTAATATCTACATTTGCGGATTTAATAAAATCAAACTGTGACAAATGATCTGCAAATTTCTTTTCCAGGAAATCCTGCCACAACTTCTGGCGGTCGGATTCTGTCGTTGTAAAACTGCCGGAAGTAATATTCTCGATGGAATAAGAAAGGGAAGGATAATCATTTGTTGCAAGGAGATAGCTTGCATCTGCTTCCTGCTTCTTATCTACCTGGAATGTCATTCCCGCACTTGTGGTCTGGAATTCAATCCCATTATCTTTCAGCAAATCACTGATTTCACTTGCTTCTTTCATTGTGGAAGCCGTATAAATTGTCACATAATCCGGCTGGGACACAACTACTCCGAGTAGGGCAAGTGCCAAAATAACGACAGCGGTTATACTGATGATAACAGCTCTCTGTTTGTTATTAAATTTTTTCCACCATTCGACAAACCGGTCGATGATCTTTTGCAATTGCTCCGGCATCTGTAATTACCCCTTTTTTAAATCTGCATCTGCATCAGTTCTTTGTATGCATCAATTATTTTATCTCTTACAGCAACTGTGTACTGTAATGCTACCTCTGCCTTTGATTCTGCGATAAGCAAATCATGTGTATTTGTGGATTCTCCAAGTGCAAACTGAATCTCAGCTTCTTCTGCTTTGTTCTGGAGTTCGTTTGTCTCATTCACAGCATTCAGCATAGAAGAAAAAATAGACTGAAACGTGTCATCCTCCGCTGTCTTAAGAGACTTGGAAGTGGCAAATGAATCGAGATAATTCGATGTAATCCCGGATAAGTTAGAAATATCCAACATTGTCTTTTATCCTTTCCTTTTCTTCGCACACTATTGACCGATGGTAAGTCCCTGCTTTGCCATTGCTTTGCTTGCGTCAAATGCGGTGGCATTTGCCTCATATGCACGTGTGGCATCAATCAGGTTCGTCATTTCCGTAACCGTATTTACATTCGGATAATATACATACCCATTCTCATCTGCGTCCGGATTTGCAGGATCGTAGGTAGCGACGAAATCTGTCTCGTAATCCTCTGTTACCCGGGCAACCTTTACTCCGTTTCCCACAAGAGCATTCTTGGAATGAGTATAATACTGGCTAAAAGGAGTTACCGTTTTCTCGGAGAATGTAACAACTTTTCTTCTGTAAGGTCCGCCATCCTCTGTGGAGGTCGTATTTACATTTGCAATATTTTCCGCAATGATATCCGTGCGAAAGCGCTCTGCCGTCATACCGGATGCACTGATATTAAATGATTGAAATAATCCCATGTTCTTCTCCTCCTATTTATTTGATTACAGATTTCATCCTGCTAAATTCATAATTGATTCCTTTGGTCAGGGCCTCATACTTGATCTGCTCCGACGCAAGCTCTACCTCTTCTGTATCAATATCCACATTATTGCCATCCAATCGATAAGAATAATGTGCATAATCTTTATAGACAGAAGGGTTCAATTTTGAAAGATCCGCATTTTTGACCTTTGTATCCAAAGAAATATACTTTGAATTGCCAAGCTCTTCCCGTAACACCTGCTCGAAATTCAAATCCCGTCGCTTATAGCCGACCGTGTCAACATTTGCAATATTGTTCGCCAGAATGTTCTCTCTTTTCCAGCTGGCATCTGCCGCTTTATCCAGTACATTAACATAATCGAATGCGGTTGAATTTAGCATAATCCCCCTCCTTACAGTATCCCTAAGTACTCTATCATATTCATTATAGTTTATCTGTGCAAAAAGACAAGATATTTTTTCCGTTTTTTTACAAAATGTAGTGCTTTACATTTTTTAAAAGTACAACATCTATACAATATATGGTAATACCTATGTTCCTTAAAAAAGAAAAAAGGGACTCATAGAAAACTATAAGTCCCTTTAAAACATCCTATCCGTAGGCTATTTGCGGTTTCTTCTCTTTATATCGGCAAGTTCGTCGAAAACTACATCATTTACAACTTTTATATAGGTTCCCTTCATTCCTGAGGACCTTGACTCAATCACTCCGGCGCTTTCAAATTTGCGGAGCGCATTGACAATCACGGATCTTGTAATTCCGACACGGTCAGCAATCTTGCTTGCAACAAGAATGCCCTCTGTCCCATCCAATTCATCAAAAATATGAATAATTGCTTCCAGCTCTGAGAAAGACAGGGTGCTGATTGCCGATCTTACAATTTGAACCTTCCTTGCTTCCTCTGCGTTTTCCTCATTCACAGAACGCATCATCTCAAGTCCGACAACGGTAGTGCCATACTCTGTAAGAATAATATCATCAATATCATATTCCTTATCGCTCCGGTATTCGAATAAGGTTCCGAGTCTTTCACCTGCAATATCAATGGGTGTAATGATTGCACGGTATTTCCTGGACTCCTCTCCAAAACCAAGGGTCTCAAGATTTACGTTTTCCTTTGTTGATAAAATTCCAAGCAGGCGCTCATTTAAGATAGGGTCAATGTAGCCGCCAACCTCATCAACAATCAGTTCCTTGATTTCATCTACACCTTTACATACGCTGGAGCCAAGAACCTTTCCCTTTTTGCTGATTACCAGAATATCGGAATCCAGAATTCCTGTAAGAACCTCGCAGATATCGTTGAATACCACTTTTGAGGAATTGTTATTATGAAGAAGTTTATTTATTTTTCTTGTCTTATCCAGTAGCTGTACACTCATGTTGGACTCCTTTTCCTAGCAGATCATATCAGATAGTGTCTTAATATTAGCACGATTTTTCTGACAATTCAAATACTATTTCAAAATTATTTCACATATCCGCATTGTTCATCTGCGCAGACAACCTTGTTTCCCTTCATGATCATATATCCGCCACATCTGGGACATTTCTCTGCAACCGGCTTTGACCAGCTCATAAAATCACAGTTCGGGTTATCGATACAGCCGTAGAATTTACGTCCCTTCTTGGTTTTCTTAATCACGACATCCTTTCCGCATTTCGGACAGGCAACACCGATTTTTTCAAAATACGGTCTGGTGTTTCTGCACTCCGGGAAGCCCGGGCAGGCGAGGAATTTTCCGTGAGGTCCATATTTAATTACCATGTTTCGTCCGCATACTTCACAGATTTCGTCCGTTACCTCGTCGTGAATGGTAACTTTTTCCAGCTCTTTTTCTGCTTCCTTTACCGCCGCATCCAGGTCCGGATAGAAATTGGAAATCACACTCTTCCAGTTTACCCTTCCCTCTGCAACGCCATCCAGCAAAGATTCCATATTGGCAGTAAAATGCTCATCCACAATGATCGGGAAGGATTCCTTCATAATCGAATTTACAACTTCACCGATCTCTGTCACATAGAGATTCCGGTTTTCTTTAATAATATAACGTCTTGCAAGAATTGTGGTAATCGTAGGCGAATAGGTACTTGGACGTCCGATACCAAGCTCCTCTAAGGTCTTTACCAGGGAAGCCTCCGTATAGTGTGCCGGTGGTTGGGTAAAATGCTGCTTTGTTTCATAAGAACCCAATGTAATTTTTGTGTCCTCATCAATGGATTTCAGAAGAGCGGTCTGTGCTTCCTTCTCGTCATCCGCTTCTACATACACGGACATAAAGCCTTCAAAGGCAACCTTTGATGTAGATACATGGAAGCGGTATTCTCCGATTCCGATGGTTACCGTGGTGGTCTCGTAAACAGCATTTGCCATACGGCTGGCAGCAAAGCGCTTCCAGATGAGCTGATAAAGTCTGAACTGGTCCCTGCTTAAGGAATCCTTCACCTCAGAAGGTGTACGATTGATATCAGAGGGACGGATTGCCTCATGAGCATCCTGTATTTTTGCTGTATTCTTCTTGACGCCTTCCCCTGCGGATAAATATGCTTCGCCGTAAGCATCCTTTATGAATTCACGTGCTGCCGCATCCGCCTCATCTGCAATACGAATGGAGTCGGTACGAAGATAGGTAATTAAGCCCACGGTTCCCTGTCCTTTGATATCCACTCCTTCATATAACTGCTGGGCAATACGCATGGTCTTCTGAATTGGGAAATTTAATGCTTTCGAAGCTTCCTGCTGCAGTGTACTGGTGGTAAAAGGAAGCGGCGCCTTCTTGGTACGCTCGCCACGCTTTACTTCCAGGACTTTTGGTTCCCTGCCCTCTAACTGCTTTAAAATGCTGTTCATTTCCTCTTCTGAGCCAATGGCAAGTTTATCATTTCCTTTTCCGAAAAGCTTTGCAACGATAGGCTTCTTTTCCCCCTCAATGTTAAGGGTTGCATCCAAAGACCAGTATTCTTCCGGTATAAAGGAATTGATTTCCTCTTCCCTGTCACAGACGATTCGAAGGGCTACCGACTGCACTCTTCCTGCACTTAAGCCTCTTTTTACCTTTGCCCATAAAAGCGGACTGATGCGGTAACCTACCATTCGGTCAAGAATACGCCTTGCCTGCTGTGCATCTACCAAATCCATGTCAATCTCTCTCGGATTTTTTAAAGAGGCTTTTACCGCATTCTGTGTAATCTCATTGAAGCTGATACGGTAAACCTGCTTATCCTCCATCTTAAGGGCCTTTGTAAGATGCCAGGAAATAGCCTCTCCCTCACGGTCCGGGTCCGTTGCAAGATAGATTTTTTCTGCTTTTTTTACTTCCTTGCGGAGCATGGATAAAATATCACCTTTTCCACGTATGGTAATATATTTTGGTTCAAAATCGCCTTCTACATCTACACCAAGCTGACTTTTGGGAAGATCTCTGACATGACCGTTCGATGCCACAACCTCATAATTTTTCCCCAAAAATTTTTTAATTGTCTTTACTTTTGCCGGAGATTCCACAATCACCAAATATTTTGCCATAAACCTGCTCCTTTGCCTTCAAAATATATGTTTCAGACAGTCTGCACGAAGTAATTCGGTATGATTTCTTTCACAAATCCTTTCTGCTGCAGACGTTCCAGTATTTCAAAAAGTGTCAGAATCGGAAGCGAGGACTTATCACAGAGTGTTCCGATTCCAACCGGACAAAAATCGAGTAAACTATACACCAACAGTTCATCTTTTTCAAGAACATTTTTCCGAAAATCCATCTGAACTGCACTTGAAGCGTCAAATAAATCCCATTCTTTCAAAAAATCTTCTATATTATATAACACTCCTGCCCCCTGCTTGATCAGGCGGTTTGTACCGGCACTCAAGGGATCTGTGATGCGCCCCGGCAGTGCAAACACGTCCTTTCCCTGCTCCATTGCAAAATCAGCCGTAATGAGGGAGCCGCTCTTTTCCCTTGCCTCAATGACGATCAGACAGTCACACAGGCCGGCAATAATTCGGTTTCTTGCCGGAAACATATATTGTTTCGGTGAAATTTTGGGCGGATATTCCGATAAAATACCCCCGCTTTTTAGGATTTCATCATACAAATACTGGTTTTGATTCGGATAGCAGATATCCACTCCGCAGCCCAGCACCCCATAGGTTGTTCCTTTTGCAGACAGTGCCCCTTTATGGGCATCCGCATCTATTCCCAGGGCAAGGCCGCTTATTACATTCACATTTCGAAGAGCCAGCTCTTTTGCAATTTTTTCCGCCACCTGCTTTCCATAAGCAGACCGTCCCCTCGCTCCCACAATGGAGACCGCCTTTTTCACCGGGTCCGGCAAGCTTCCCTTGTAGAAGATTCCATAGGGTGCATTGGCAATTCTTAAAAGCCTTTGGGGATACTCCTCTTCCTCCTCAGAGACAAAAAAGATTCCTTTTTCTTCCATCCGTTCTGCCTCGTATTCCAAATCCCAGCTTTTTTTGCTTTCTATCATTTTTTCTGCCAGCTTTTCATCGACGCCTTCACATTTTAAAAGCTGATCCTTCGACAGGGAGTAAATTTCTTCTGCGCAGGAAAAGTTTTTCAACAGATAATGGATTCTGGTACTTGTAATTCCTTCAACAGAAAACAGCCACAACGCATATTTTTTCATACATTACCTCCCCAGAACTGCCGGTCAAAGGTCCGGTAACATACCGCTTCCTGCAAATGCCTTGTTGAGATATGTTCCTTTTCTTCCATATCCGCAAGGGTTCTTGCCACCCTAAGTATTTTATGATAGCTTCTTGCTGTTAGGCTTTCTTTTCGAAATACATCTTCCATGTAGTTTTTTTCTTTTTTCCCAAGAGCGCAATATTCCTCAATCAAAAAAGCCGGTATCTGACTATTATGCGCAAAACTCTCCTCTTTATAGCGCTCACTTTGTATTTCCTGGCAGGCGGCAACCCGTTTTCGAATTTCCTCTGAGCTTTCCGCCTTTTCCTTTGCTGTCAGCTCCGCAAAACTGACTACGGGAGCTTCCACGCATATATCGATACGGTCCAGAAGGGGTTTTGATATTTTTTCCTGGTATCGCTTCAGGCTTCCTGCGCTGCATCTGCACCTTTGCATATCCGGATAATATCCGCAATTGCAGGGATTCATTGCCGCAAGCAGCAAAAAATCTGCCGGATAGGTCACGTTTGCATTTGCCCGCACAATCCGTATCTCATGGTCTTCCAAGGGTTGTCTTAGGGTTTCGATGGTCTGTTTTTGAAATTCCGTCAGTTCGTCCAAAAACAATACCCCGCAATGGGCAAGGGATATTTCACCGGGTCTGGGGACTTTTCCTCCTCCTGTGAGTCCGGCCATTGTGATAGTATGGTGGGGATGCCGGAAGGGACGGCTGGAAACAAGGGCTGTCTTTTTCGATAAAAGTCCGCATACACTATATATCTTCGATAATTCCAGCTGCTCTTTTGGGGAAAGCGGCGGCAATATCGTTGCCATCCGTTCCGACAGCATGGTTTTTCCCGCCCCCGGAGGTCCGATCATCAGCATATTGTGCATTCCGCAGGCGGCAACCTCGCAGGCCCTTTTTAGAAAGGACTGACCATAGATTTCCGAAAAGTCTTTTTCTGCCTTTTCCTCCTCTCTATCCTCTAGTGTATTATTCTCCTTTCCAACATATGTTGCTCCATTTAAAAAGGCAATCAGATTCTTTAGTTCCTGAAAGGAATATACCGATACGCAGTCTACAAGTCTTGCCTCCCCGTCGTTATCGGCAGGAACCACAAACTTTTTTCTTCCTCTTTCTTTCTCGTCGGAAACAATGGGTAGAATTCCATTCACCGGCAATATGGTACCGTTTAGGCTCAATTCCCCCACAAATACCATATCTTTACAGATGCTTTCATCTACCAGTCCCATGGAAATTAAGATTGCAACTGCAATGGCAAGATCAAATCCGGTTCCGCTCTTTTTTACATTTGCCGGAGACAGATTGACCGTTATCCGTTTTGCCGGCAAAAGGATTCCGTTATTATGTAACGCAGTCCTTACCCGTTCCTTTGCTTCCTTTACTTCTGACGACAGATATCCCACCATTTCAAAAACGGGCATTCCGTTGCTGATATCCACCTCGACCTGAATCGGAATCGCACGAATTCCGTCCAAAAGTGCTGTTAATGTAGTACTGTACATGATTCTCCTATTCCGACATTTGGGAAAAGTGCATAGAATTATGCAAGAAAAAAGATGGATATATCATAACATATCATCCATCTTTTTTCATCCTATTGAGATAAAAATTTTCTCATTTTTTCTAAAGCCTTCTTCTCTATCCGTGATACATAGGATCTGGATATGTGTAAGCTCTTTGCGATTTCCCGCTGAGTTTTTTCCTTTTGTCCGTTTACCCCGTATCGCATGGTGAGAATCGCGTATTCCCGGTCATCTAACTGTTCCTTCAGATGCTTTGTCATTTTCTGTATCAGATAATTTTTTTCCAATTCTTCCGTCACATCGATCTCTTCACATTCCAGAATATCTGCCAGCTGTATCTGGTTTCCCTCTTTGTCTGTTCCGATTGGTTCAAACATAGATACTTCGCCTCTGGTCTTCTTTTTGCTGCGAAAATACATAAGCATCTCATTATCGATGCATCGAATAGCATAGGTTGCAAATCTGCTTCCGTATTCGCTGTCAAAGGACAAAACCGCCTTAATTAACCCAATCGTTCCGATGGAAAGCAGATCCTGTGGATCCTCCTCCGAGCCTGCATACCGTTTTGCAACATGTGCGACCAGGCGCATATTATGTAAAATCAATTCCTCTTTTGCCTCTTGGTCGCCTTCCTTCAGGCGTTTTAGGCAAGCTTTTTCCTCCGCTGTATTAAGTGGTGATAAAAAAGTTTCCACGAAGCGCCCTTTTCTCACATCTTTATATATTCTATGAGATACAAGTTTTCAAAGTGCTTTTCCCATCGAAATTGTGTGAAAAACTTCCTCGAAGTATGTTTCATTTTATCACACGCACATCAAAAGCCCCGAAGTATTTCATTGCAGACACGCTCTCGCTCTGACGAAACGCAGCGGTACTAAATTCGTAAAAAACACTCATTAAGTACCGGCGTTTCTTTAAGGTCTGCAATGAAATACTTTGGGGCTTTTTTGTGCTCTGGTAATAGTGAAATCTTCCGCCGTGGATTGCATAGGAAAAGAATTATGTTATACTAAATTGCATGAAAAGAATGATTACCTATAAAATCGACGAACTAAATCACGGACAGTCTGTTTTACAATTTTTAAAGCAGCAGGGATACACAAGAAATGTCATTGTTGCATTAAAGAAAACACCGGAAGGCATTCTGTTAAACGGCAGATGGGCTTATGTAAATGAGGTGTTAGCTGCTAATGATACACTGGTTATTTCCCTTATCGAAGAGCCTTCTGACTCTTCGATTGTTCCGGTGGAGCAGGAATTTGACATTGTGTACGAAGACGAGGATCTTCTCGTGGTAAATAAGCCTGCCGGGATGCCAATCCACCCTTCCCTCGGTCATTATGAGCACACCCTTGCAAATGCCGTATCCTATTATTTTCATCAGAAGGGAGAAGATATTGTCTTTCGCTGTCTGAACCGTCTGGACAGAGACACCACAGGGCTGACCGTTATATCCAAAAACATGCTGGCGGCCGGAATATTATATGAGCAGATGAAAATGCGCCGTATTAAGCGGACCTACTATGCCATCTGCTGCGGAAAGACAAGCGTAAGCGGCACCATAACCGCACCCATTGCCCGAAAGGACAATTCCACCGTGGAGCGCTGCGTCGATTTTAAAAACGGCGAGACCGCAATAACCAATTATACGCTTCTTTCCTACGACGAAGAAAAAGATCTTTCTTTTGTAAAACTTCAATTAGAGACCGGTCGAACACATCAGATCCGGGTTCACATGAAATACATCGGACATCCTCTGATTGGTGATTTCTTGTATTATCCGGATTATACCTATATCCATCATCAGGCGCTCCACGCAGGGGAGCTTGACTTTATCCATCCGGTTACAAAAGAAAAGATGCACTTTTCTTCCGATCTACCGGTCGAAATGAAGCGCATCCTTACATCTGTCTAAATATTCTTTTTCATAGGGTACTTTTCCTTTAAGCAATTCGTTTTTCACAAAGGCGAAGGTCTCTTTCTCCCCTTTTACCGCAAGCATTACAAGAAGATACTCCAAAAGACTTTCGGTATCGGGATGAATCAGATAGGCGCCTTTTCCTTTTTGATAATAATCCCAGGGTCCGCGATCTGTATATTTGTCTTTTTGATAGTTCTTTGACGCACTCACCCGGTCAATAAACATTTCAGCCACATACTTTATGGGCATTTTCATGCCCTGCATTCCCTTATGAGCCTCATCGGAATCCTCGGCGGCCCCATAATCAATCCAATATTCCAGATGATGCTTGTTTCGTCCCTTATGATGCAGCCAGGCCGTTGAGACGCCTGTGGCAGCACGCTCTGCATTGTTCGGACTCATATATCCTTTATAATACTTACATCCCACCAGAAACTCCGTCGGACCGTATTTTGAGAGGTCATGCAGCAGTCCCTGCTTGTAAAGTCCGATTTTAAAGCAGCCTGCCATCACCAGGTTCTTATGTTTTGTTATTGTACAAAAATGTTTAATCGCGTTCATTTTATTTTCCAACCAAAATGCAGATGGACTGTGGCATCATAGAAAGTGTCTTTTGGTTTGATGCCAACACCGGATTCTTCATCACAGGATCCTCATCCATCGCACTGTCGATTACCACATACCATTTTTTCTTTTTCTCAAGCTTTGGAAGTGCAAGGGTCGATACCGCGGAGAAGAAGTTGTATGCCACATAGATATCCTCTTTTTCCTCATCCCTGCTGTAGGCACCACAATACATCATTCCAAGATTCATCCTGCCCGGATCAATTCCCATAATCCATGCATTTTCCCCATGAAAAGACAGATCCGGAGCCCCCAGAGTCTTATAGTCATTAAAACGGAAAGGCATCTCATTGGAAATCAGGGAATGTGTATTTCGAAATTGAATCAGATTCTTTACAAATTCAATTTCCTCCCTATGACTTTTCTCATTCTTCCAATTCACCCAGCCCACAGGATTATCCTGACAGTAAGCATTATTATTGCCATTCTGGGAATTGCACATCTCATCTCCGGCCCACAAAAGCGGAACTCCCTGGGCAAGAAACAGCATCATCATTGCATTTCTCCACTGACGCTTACGGGTTGCCAGAATGTATTTTTTCCGTGTCGGACCTTCCACTCCATAGTTGTTGCTGAAGTTCCATGCATTTCCGTCTTCATTGTTCTCACCGTTCTCTTCATTATGACGGTCATTGTACATAAAGACATCCGAGAGCGTAAAGCCATTGTTGCTGGCAATAAAATTGACATATCCCAGCGTACTGCCCTGCTTTTTCTGCTGATTGATAAACTCCTGCATGTTGCCATTGATGTGGTTTAATATTTTTTTTGCAGGGTACTGATATTCTTCCTCATAAACATAAAGATTTTTATATTTTTTGTCTTCCTTCTGTACCCCATGCTCGAACTGGTGATAAAAAATCTTTGTTCTGCTCAAAAGCACATCCTGTACAATAGCGGTTATAGGAATGCTCTCTCCCAACAGATGAAAACCATCCACATGGAATTCTCTCACCCAGTAACGAAGCGCATCTAAAATCAAATTGTGGTTAACGGTCACCGGAAAATACATTTCGAGGATACATTCCATCCCCATTTTATGCATTTCGTGCACAAGCTGTTTAAATTCAAAGGATGCATTTTGCGGATCTGCTGCATAGGAAGCCTTTACTGCAAAATAATTTCCCTCTCCATATCCCCAGTAATTTAAACGGACCTCCTGCTCCTTCTCCTCTTCCTCCGGCAGAATAAGATCCTCTTCCTGCTGCTCCCAATTGATATATTCCGGCAATTCGGGCTTCTTTGGAAGCACCAGCTCTTCGAACTCATATACAGGCATGAGCTCTACCGTCGTTACCCCAAGCTCTTTTAGATAATTCAGTCTGCTTAAGATTCCCTGAAAGGTTCCGGCAATTCTTTTTGCGGCACCGTGGTCCATGGTAAAGCCTCTTGCATGGAGCTTGTACATAATCATTTTACTTTTTTTAATTTCCGGCTGATGATCGTTGGACCAGTCGAATTCTGTCTGCAGGATTTTCCCATATACCTTAAGGTCCTCCCTGATTCGATCCTTATTATTCCAGATTTCGCGTCCGCTTATGGATCTTGCATAGGGGTCCAGTATAGACTTTCCGTTTATGTTGTACTCATAATAAAAATTTTCCGGTGAAAAACCGGATATTTTCACAGACCGAAGAGATCCCAGGCAAAATTTCTGCGGGACCTCGATCAAAAATTCTTCTTTTGTCTTCTTATCGATCAGTACAACGCTGCATGTGTCTTCCTTTTCTCCTTCAAAAGTAAAAGTTACCGCATCTGCACCGATATATGCACCCATCTTGGCATAATCGCCTTCACGCACTAAAAACTCCATGTTGCCTCCAAATCTGCCTAATCTTTTTTAGTCGTCCATCTCATCAAACAATTCTTCATCCAAAAGTTCATCAAAACGATCTGCCGCGGCTTCATATTCCTCGTCGTCCTTAATATTCTCAATGGACGGCAATCCTTCTTCATCCTCAAAATACCGGTAAAGATACACCTCTCCCGCCGCATTTTCGTTTCCTTTTTCATCCAACGGAATCAGTGCGATATAGTCCTGCCCAAAGGCTTCAAAAATAGTAATAATCTTACATTCCACACTTCCGTCGTCCAAATCTAAGGTCACACGAATGTTATCGATTTCATCTTCCGTAACAGGAGTTACTTTTTCTTTTTCTTCCATATTTTTTCTCCTTAAAAAAGATACTTATTTACATTATAGCCAATGTGGCGAAAATACGTCAATCACCATTTTTCATTACTTCCTGAATAAACCGGGACGGACTTACGGCTTTATCATTAAAAGTATCGACATAACATACCTTTAAAACATTTTTTGCCCTCGTCATTCCGACATAAAACAGTCTTCGTTCTTCCTCGATATCCTTGTCCAAAACCGCCTTCTTGTATGGAATGATGCCTTCGTTTGCATCGATCAGATACACCTTGTCAAATTCCAGTCCCTTTGCTCCGTGAAATGTTGCAAGGGTTACCGCATGCTCCTCCTGCTGCCTAAGCCTCCCATTCTTTTTCATATTGTTTGTATATTCTTCGATATGCAAAAACCAGGACTCATAGCTTTTATATCCTTTTGCAGTTGCAGAAAGCTCTTCCACCACCTCCGTCAGATCCTCCGGGTTTATATTCCGATACTCTGCGTATTCCTTTAAATAGTCATCGTACCCGATTCCCCTTCGGATATAATTGATGGCAGCATAGGGACTCATCTTGGACAGCATCTTCACATCATACCACAAGCGCTCGATTCTCTCCGCAATCCAGGGCTGCTCCTCGTACAGCTTGATCCACTCATCGAAGGCGATTTCCGGCTCGCAGAGACTGTCCCGCCCGATATAGCGCTTGGGTCTGTTCATGATTTGAAGAAAATCTGCCCGCTTTCTGCTCCCCTGTGCAATTCTAATATATGTAAAAATGTCCTTTGCAATCCAGTGTTCGTACAAATTTGGCATATGCTCTTTCATTTTGAAGGGAATATCAAATTCCATGAGCTGTTCTGTTAAAAGTCTTGGATTGGTATTCGTCCGAAACAGAATTGCATACTGTGAGTAATCCGCCCCCTGTTCTACCTCTTCTTTAATTTGTTTGATAATATAGAGATTTTCTAAGCGCTGGTTTTCAAATTTCAGATACTCCGGTCTGTGCAAGGCATCACGGCTTGCAATTATTTTTTTATCAAACCGCTCCTTGTTATGACAGATTAGTTTTAAGGAATCTGCCACGATAAAGCCATCACATCTGTAATTTCTGTCTAAAAGAATCTGCTTTGCATCCGGATATACCTTTTCAAATCCCAGCATCAGCTCCGGCTTTGACCCTCGAAACCGGTATATGGACTGGTCATCATCTCCCACCACAAACAGATTATTCTGCGGTTTTGCCAAAAGGCGTACAATATCAAACTGAAGCTGATTGATATCCTGAAATTCGTCGATCAAAATATACCGGTATTTTTTCTGCCAGGCTTCTAAGATATCCTTTCGTTCGCAAAAAAGCTCATAGGTATATAGCAGCATATCATCAAAATCAATCCACCGGTTTCCCCTGAGCCTTCTGTCATACTCTCCATAGATTTTCCGGAATACCTCCTCTCCACACTGGTTCGAATAAAAATGATCAATGGGAATCCGCTCATTTTTGATCTTCGAAATCTCCCCTAAGAGATTTCCGATAAATTCATTTTCATCCCGGTATTCCAGATGATGATAGGAAATGATTTCTCTCATCATCTGAATTTTTAGTTCCTCCGAAACCACGTTGCTGCTTTCAAAGTGATATGCATGCTTTAGTACCATAAAAAAGACCGCATGAAAGGTTCCAAAGGTCACCTTTGTTGTGTTTTCTCCCATCAATTGCAAAAAACGCTGCTTCATCTCCATCGCAGCAGCTTTTGTAAAGGTGATCACCAGAATATTGGATGCATCCACACCATATTCAGTTATTAATTTTTTTGTTCTCTGGGTAATAACGGCAGTTTTGCCAGAACCGGGCCCTGCAAGTACCATGCAGGGCCCCGATTGATGTGCTATCGCTTTCATTTGCGATTCATTCATGATCATAAAACGAATTCCTATTTTGAAAGTAATTCAATACCTTTCCTGATTCGGGCAAGAGATTCCTCTTTTCCGAGAACCTCCATAAGCTCTGTTGCCCCGCCCGGTGTCATCTGCTTTCCTGATACAGCGGTACGGATCGGCCACATCACATATCCATTCTTCACTTCCTTTTGGGCAACATAGTCACATAAAGTTGCATATAAAGCGTCGTTGGAAAAATCTTCCTGCTTCTCTAAGATCGGAAGGATGTCCTTTAGAACCTCCAAAGAGGTTTCCTCCGTGGTCTTCATCTTCTTATGGGCATACATTGCCGTATCATATTCCGGAAGTGCTTCAAAGAAATCAATATGCTCCTTGATATCCGGGAATATTTCGATACGGGACTGAACCATCCTTGCAATCTTCTTAAGGTCGTAGTCCTTGGTTACCACCTCTTTGATATATGGCTCTGCCATCTCATAGAAGGCATCAAAATCCATTTTCTTAATATATTCCCCATTCATCCATTTGAGCTTCGTATAGTCAAAGACTGCCGGTGATTTGCTCATATGATGATAGTCAAACTTCTCTACAAGCTCCTCCAGACTCATAATCTCCTGATTGTCAGCCGGTGACCATCCAAGGAGCGCAACGAAGTTTACAACTGCCTCCGTCAAAAATCCCTGCTCAATCAAATCCTCAAAGGATGAGTGACCGCTTCTCTTTGAAAGCTTGTTATGCTGCTCATCTGTAATCAACGGACAGTGTACATAAACCGGCACTTCCCATCCGAAAGCCTCATAGAGTCTGTTGTATTTTGGTGAGGAGGAAAGATACTCATTTCCCCGGACCACATGGGTAATTCCCATCAAATGATCATCCACTACATTGGCAAAATTGTAGGTTGGGAAGCCGTCTGACTTAATCAAAATCATATCATCCAGCTCCGCATTATCTACCGTGATATCTCCGTAAATCTCATCATGGAAGGTAGTAGTTCCCTCTGTAGGGTTGTTCTGTCGGATGACATAAGGCTTTCCTGCTGCAAGATTTGCCTCTACCTCTTCTTTGGAAAGAGAAAGACAATGCTTGTCATATATGGAAATCTCCTTGCCTGCAACGGTGGTTTTAAGACCTTCCAGACGCTCTTTATCACAGAAGCAGTAATATGCCTCCCCTTTCTCAATCAGTTTCTTCGCATACTCAAGATAAATTCCCTTTTCCTGTCTCTCACTCTGGACATATGGGCCGCAACCGCCGTCCTTATCCGGACCTTCATCATGAATCAGTCCGGTTTTTTGCATAGTACGATAAATAATATCTACCGCACCTTCCACCAAACGTTCCTGATCTGTGTCCTCTATTCTTAAAATAAAATCTCCGCCCTCATGCTTGGCAAGAAGATAGGCATATAATGCGGTACGCAAATTTCCTACATGCATTCTTCCTGTCGGGCTTGGAGCAAATCTTGTCCGAACCTTGCTCATCATTTACCTCTTTTCCTTGACCCTTCCGGTCAACATTTTTCCTTGTCAATTATATGAAAATGGTTTTATCGTGTCAATATGATCCAGCTTGGAAAGTACTGCGCGGATCTGCTTCATATCATCTCCGGAATGATAAATATATTCTTCGATATCCTCCCGCAGTTCCTGGATCGTAGCACTCTGCTCCTCCATGTTCTTCCGGATCTTCTGCCGCCTTACAAGCATGTTATGCTTTAGCTCACTCATCTCTTTTTTGTCTAAAAGAGCACCAAGATAATGTAACCAGATTCTTGCATCATACAGATTGATGGACTCTAACTGTCTGATCAGACGATCCGAATAATAAATCAAGTCATCACTGGTCTGGCGGAATCTTTCCCGTTCCTTTACCATTTCCTGATACTGTTCGTACTGGTAAATCAGCTCGTAGGAATTTTTCACCTGATACTTCTCACAGGTATAATCTACGGCATTTTTGATATTGACATACTTGAACTTGACATGGTTTTCCAGAGAGATTGCCTGATTTTTATGCGTGTCACACCGTTTTATTTCATTTCCGGCATTCTGGTATCTCACAATGACAAATGCTGCCAGAATGACGGCCAGAAAAGCTGTAATCAGCATATAAAGCTGGGAGTCAAACTCAAACACATAGGAAAGTGTCAAAAGAAGCAGACACCATACAAAAAAGAATACAAACATCACGATGGACAGCTTTCTTAACATTTCCATCGTATGCTTGTTATCCTCTTTCAAAATACTCCATTCCATTTTCTCCCCTTCCAAAAGGCGAAGATCCCGGTTAATGGCCTCTAAATATGCTTCATTTGACTGAAAACGCCGGATGATTCCCGGCATATCACTTTCCTCTTCCTGAAACTGTGCAAATTTCACATCCGAAATGCGGTGTTCTGCATTTAAATATTGATTTCTGGCGGAATCTAACTTTGCAATCTGTCTGGCAGAATCTTCGATGGGCTTGTATTGGTCCACCGGCATTTCTTCCAATTTCTGAATATCATTCAAATAGGCTGTGACCAGCTGATATTCCGTTTTCTGATCTTCTAATCCCCTGGATGCATCGATCAGCTCCTCACACAATTCAACCGCCCGATGTTTTAGGGAAATCTGCCCTTTTGAACTTTCTCTTTCCGCCCTTCTTTTCCCTACCGTTCCTTTATCGGCAAAATCGATGGCATCCAGCTTCGATGTCATATACACTTCATCTTCTTTGGCAAACAACGGTGCATACGCATCTTCATAGGGGCGTTCTTCCTCATATTCCTTTTTTTTCTTTCTTCGAAAAAATTCCAAAAAACTCATTTTTATACCCTGCTGATTTTGCGATAATCCTCTTTCCATTTATAGATCATTGCACTGATCTTGCTCTGAAATTCCGTTCTGTTCCCATTTTCTAAAAGCTTTGCAATTTCCTCTAGGCTGCTTTCAAATTCCAGAACCTCCTCGCTTCTGCTTGCTGCGGTAAGTTCGCTTCGGATTTCCTGCATAGCCTTGTCATCCAGCTGATTTTCCCTGGCAAGCTTGATAAAACCTGCCTCATCGTGCAGACAGCGGTAGGCAAACAATTCCTCCCGTAAGGATTCTTCCTTTCCGCTCTTTTCATAGGCCTTTTGATAGCAGAAAATCGCTTCCTGAAACAAAAAGAGTCTCGCATAGGCGGTTCCCAAGTTATGCCAGATATTTCCGACGATAATCGGATTTTCCGTCTTGGCATCCTCGCTGCCTAAAAGCCGCTTGTACTCATAGATACTGCTTAAATACTTTTCTCTTTCCATCAGCCGGTCCGCCCGGATCTTATTGCACTCAAAATCCGATTTTTCTTCCATTTCACGGATCAGACTGCAAATGTTTTCTATTTGCTCCTTCGTACAATATGCACAGGATCTTAGGATTTCCGAAACAAAATCGGAAAGTGCACCGTTTACCGTCAGACAGTCTCTTAACCGATCGGAAAGCTCTACCATCTTCAGTTCCTTTTCAATCCATGTGCACAGATCCTCACACATAAATTCCCGTTCCAAAAGATAGGTATTATTCGCTATATAATAGCATAGTTCTTCCATTGAATACAGATTCACAGAAATTCCTTCAATATAGTAAGGCATAGCGGCGATCTGCTGATTACATAATAATAAATTTCCCACCTTGACCTCCTACATCGTCATCGTATATTTCCATGTTTTATCGGTACCTCGAAACAGTTCCCCAAAGCCCATGTCCTTGATTTCGATTTCCACCTTATCATCTGCAATCGGTTTTGCTGTGATGCGAAGCCTCGTGGCTTTGTTCGGTCTTTTGGGAATATCCGTAAGCTCTAAGGTCTCAATCACCGCCTCCCGGCTCTTCGGGAGCTGCTTCCAAAAATCTATTTCCGGCTTCCCGTCCAGAATCACTTCACATTCTCCGCCAATCTCGAACCAGTTTTTTCCGGCGCTGATCAGATTGTAGAATTCCATAGTTCCGCAATTATTCACTTTGATGCTGATATTGAACTTCATCTCGTTTTCGCCAATATAGATATAAGGCCACTTGTCCTCCATATCACGAATGGCAGCTGCATAGCAGGCCCCCTTGGAATACAGATTTTTTCCAATAAAAGCTCTCCTGCCGCGGCAAAGGTAGGTCAGGGACTCTTTCATCCAGTCCCCTTCAAAGCCATCTCCCACAAGATATACGGATGAGATGATCCGGTTCTCAAAAGCCCTTTGCTCCACTTTCAAAAAATCCAGATCCTGATTTTCCTCTGAAATCACATTGCGGCTGCTCGTGGCAATGGACACCACCTGAGGTGTCGTGCGCATATCTCTCGTCAAAGCATAATAGTATAAACCGCTCTGATCGTATTCAAAGAGGTACACATCATGGAGATAAAGCTCCTCCTTCTGGTTTAAGGCAAAATAGTAAAAGCTTTCCTTATGGTCAATGACCATAAACTGATCTTTGGAAAAACCGATCTTAGGCGCAATTCTCCAGAACAGCTCCATATTCTCTTTGGAAAGACGGTCTACGGTAATCACCAGCCGATCACAGTACACCGGATTCCCCAGCTTCTGGGGAAGTGCAATGATTTTCTTTAAAAACAGAGCCAAAAGCTCCTCTGCCGGATAGGTCTCATCCTCAATATGGATGGACTCCCCCAGCGTAGCACGGCGAAGCAGAAAGTCAATGCAGATCACTTCACTTGTTTTCGCAAGACGTTTCGCATCTTCCCCATAATACCACTGTCCTAAGCCCTTTCGCTTTGCCAGGACCAGCGGAATCTGATATATCCCGCTTCCCGCCACCGTACTTACCGTATCAGGCTCACTCATATTCAATTGAAAAAAGCTGATCATGGCATACTGATCATTCAGATCAATGCCAAGATAATACGGTACTCTCTTTTGTTCCATTTATCCTGATCTTCCATTTATAAAGTCGTAAAAATTTTCTTTGTCACCGCATCAAATCCGGCATACTGTTTCATATTGTGATACAAGCTCTGATCATCCTGTAGGGTGGTTGAAATCAGCATCTGATTTAAGAGATTATATCTGCTTTCATCGTCCTCACTGTAAATATCATTGTTCGTTATCCGGTTGCTCTCCGTCACTTCCACCTCATTTTGGTATTCCTCAGAGATATAATATTGCACGGTTTCCCCAAAGAACATGACAAAAGCTTTTACAAAAATGCCATCGTATACATCCGGCATGTCCTCCGCCACAAAATTCTCGCCATCCTCATCCCTGCTGTAATGCAGAACAACGTGCTTCCGCGGATTTGCCCGATATTCCAAAAATACCTTGTCGTAAAAATGATATTTCAGCATTAACCTGTGATCCAGTTTTTTATAAAAAGCGAAATTCATATTCCGGCAGGTATACTCTGCCAAAAGCTCATCCTCGATGCGATACTGCTCTCCTGAAATATTCGGCAGATCTGCATAATGCTTTAAAAGTGCCAGCTTGCAGGCATCATTGAGTTCCATATGATACAGATAACGTGCTTCAATCATATCAAAGACCACCTGCTTGGTCTTCGTGTTATGTAAGAAGAACTCATGTCCCCGCAGTGATAAATATGCGAGAATGATCATTTCTTTTCCGCCATGCTCATAGTAGCTTTCAAAAATATCGTCCGCTTCCTTTAGCATCACTTCTGTGTACATCATCTGAACAAGAATCCGCTCTTCCAGTTCAAAGGTCTCAATTTCAAAATTCACTGCAACCTTCCAGATATCCCGCATGGTTTCTGCCGGTCCGTCATAATAGTTGCACAGATATTCCAGCATCACATCATTATATTTTCCAAGAACAAAGCCCTGCTCCACAAGGGAGAGCAAAAACTCATCCTCTTCTTTTGCATATTGCTTGATCATGTAGCTGGAAAGCGCCACCTTCGACGCACTTTGCAGTTGGTCGATGCCAAATACCTGAATCATTTCATAAGCTTTATCAAAAATATGGTTTTCTACCAATAGCTCCATCAAAAAGCGTCTGACCGTAACCGGCATAGTGTCAAAGGGCGTTCTCTCCAGATACTCTTTTATCACGCCATCGTATTCACAGGTCTGATAGAACCGGACAATTTCCGGAATGATCTGCGCCTTATATTCGTCGCTTAGATCATCCCCGAAGAGAATTCTTGGAAAGTATTTTTTATCCTCTTCCGAAAACGTGAGGTAATTCTGTTTTGTATCAAAATAGGCTACGATATAGGAAATCTCTTCCGGAGCAAGCTCCATGCATTTTTCCATGTATAGCAGCGGCTCCAGAAGGGGCTGCAGCTCATAGGGAATGCTTCCTGCATACCGTCTTCCCTTTGCATCTTCAAAAACAATCACATATTCCTTGGAAAACAATTGGAAATATGCGGTCTTGTCCTTGACCGGTACGATCTGAGGATCCTTCATCTGGCGCTGATAGACAATCACCCGCACAATGGTATCATCCGTCAGAATCAGTTTGTTGGTAAACAGGATTTTGGAGAGCGAATGTGCAATCTCCTCATTTACTAGCCCAAGCTCTAACATATCCCGGTATACAACGGCAAGATTATCGTCAATGTGTCCCTGTTCTACCTGCTCCATTGCAAATCTTCCCATTGCACGGCGGTATTGCTGATAAACCACAGGATTTACATCCTTTGATGCAATGATATTATTGTAGAGCACCGACATTTTTTTATAAGGCAGGGTACTCTCATACTGGAAATACATCTGTATAATCTTCGGGACAGAAATAATCTCCCGCTCATCCATGGATAACAGGTATGCTTCGTACAGGCTTGTGATGCGAAGCTCCAGTTCAATTCCTTTTTCATACCATTTATGATACTTTTTATCAAATTGTTGTCCCTTGATGAGATAGCTGCAGATCATCCCCACATTGGCAGGCTTGGGACTTACTTCATAAGCCACGCACAACAGCTCATACATGACCGGATCAAAATCCTTCTTTGTCTCCACAATCTGGAATATCTGAACCGCGATGTCTTTTGTAATTGCACGATGGCGAATTGCCCAGCGAAGCACACGGATTTCAAAGGTCTCCAGCTTCGTGAGCAGATATGGGTCCTGCCAGATCAGATAGTAGGCTTCCAGATAGAGATAGGGCGAGGTATTCCCCTTCATGACCCAGTATTCGATTGCCTTCAATTTCTGCGCATTGTTGTTATAATACTCTTCCTTTAAAAAGGACAGCACCCAGAAAAGAAGAACCGAGTCCGGATTTTCATGGAAAATCATCTCGATTTCCTTTGTCATTCGGTCAACGTAACTGGGCTCCCGTTCCATAAGCGTCATGACATACAAATAATACCCCCAGATTGGGGCTTTTCTGTCTGCCCAGTCCTTTTTGAATTCATCCAGAATCCATTCCGCTTCCTGCCGCTGCCTGTTAATGATGAGTACCTGTGCCTTCATCAGAAGGTACATAGGCTCCTCCGGTTCGACTGCATGCAGGTGATCTAAGATTTCTATGGTTTCATTTGCCCACACACCGGTCACAATTTTCTTTAAACGGTATGCCTGGTACAGTTCCATGATGCCTACTTTGCATTCCTTGATGTCTGCGCGAAGTGGATCTTTGGCCTTCTTTTGCCCTTTATAAATTTCAAACCGAAGCTCCTTCGTCTGGTAAGCATTCTCCAACGTAATTCTGGCATAATTTTTTCCGGCATGAAGTGCTTCTTCATCAATATAAAAATCAAATTCACAGGTACTGCCAATAAAATCCTCTGTTGTAATATGCTCCCTGGAAGGGCGCACTGCCTTGGAGTCAGAAGTAACATCAATATTTAAAAATCCCCATCCGTCTTTCTTTATGATGATTTTTTCTTTGATGGATTCTGTCACATCCGGATAAGAATAGTCTTCCTTCTCTACGGTAAACTGTATTTTGCTCTTTTTACGGATGCCAACCAGAAACTCTTCCAGATTCTGATTGGAAGGCTTCGCAGAAACAATGCCACGATAAATCATTGCTTCCTTCATTTCTTTTGGCTTTATGATATTGGAAAAACTCTTGTGGTAAAACAGCTGATATGCTTCTTCCCAGCTCTCCTTCGCAAGATTGGCAAATTCGTACAGACTTTTGATCTGTCCCAGTGAAGAATCCATATAGAGTTTAGAAATGTTGACACAAAAAGAAAGACTGTATTCCAACTGGTTGCATACAATCACAAAATTACCTTTGATTACTTCCCCTTCCGAAAGACCCTTTCCGTGAAATTTGTAACGGATTTTGACTTCCTCTCCCTCGAATTGCGGCGTAAGGCACTCCATTCGAGGGTTGGTGGAATAGATTACTCCCCGCATAGGTACATGGTTTTCGCTTACAATCGTAAAGCTTCCGCTATGCTCTGAGTTCTCAATTACTGTAAGATCGATCGTCTCATCTGAAAAGGACAATAAAGGCTTCACATATTCGAATTTTCCTCTCGCGAGTCTTAAAATTCTCTTTCGCATGGTCTAATTCCTTTATGCCGTCCTATATGCAAAAATTATAAACTATTTCAGTAAGCGTTGCAAGACAGGAAAACGTCCTATATTCTCTGTCAGAAGGCTTAAATATCGAAGACAGGGTTCCGTAATAATGGCAAAAATAATCATCAGCATCATGCATTGTTTTGAAATTTCTGTAATCGAAAAGAAATGGCTGATATTCCGCATGCAGAAAGCCCATCCGCAGATAACTCCTATCATCATGATAAGATGCCATTTTGTCATAGGCTTCGCAATCCGATAAAGAATCATAAAGCCCACAATTGCGACCAAAACTGTGCAGGAGGTAGACAGGCAGTGCATCTCTACTTCGAATTCGTGGCAGAAAACCACCAGACCGCTTACCACAATAAAATCCGTAAGGCCTGCCGGTAACGCTTTGATCAGCACATTGAAAAGAAAGTTTCCCTTTATCGGATTTTGATTCGGTTCCAGTGCCAACAGGACGGATGGAATTCCGATGGTAAACATACTGATTAACGTGATCTGTGTCGGCTCAAGAGGATATTCAAACATGAACAGCACCGAAAAAATCGATAGCAGCATGGAGAAAATATTTTTTACAATATACAAAGAAGCTGTTCTTTGTATGTTGTTTACCACCCTTCTTCCCTCCATAACCACGGAAGGAAGCTGTGAAAAATCCGATTCTAAAAGGACAAGCTGGGACACCTTGGCCGCCGCATCGCTTCCCGATGCCATGGCGATACTGCAGTCTGCATCCTTAAGCGCAAGTACATCATTTACTCCGTCTCCGGTCATGGCCACCGTTTTTTTATGATCAGAAAGCGCATGTACCAATTCCCTCTTTTGCTCCGGCGTCACCCTTCCGAAGATCGTATATTTTTCTACTGCATCAAAATAATCTTTTGAGGATTTTAATGTAGTTGCATCTACATACTGATCGTAATTTTGTATTCCTGCCTGCTTTGCAACCGCAGATACCGTAACAGGGTTATCTCCGGAGATCACCTTTATTTCTACTTCATGCTCTGCAAAAAACTGAAAAATTTCCTTTGCGCCATTACGGATAGAATTCGATAGCAAAATTAGTCCTATGAGCTCTGATTTTTCCGGATCTATTTCCACCCCAAGTTTCCCCTCATATTTTACAAATGCGAGTATCCGATAGCCCTCTTTTTCATATTCCTCCAGTTTTTCCGCAAAGGGCTCCTCAAT
The DNA here is from genome assembly GCA_051880175.1 of Agathobacter sp. Taxonomy (GTDB): domain Bacteria; phylum Bacillota; class Clostridia; order Lachnospirales; family Lachnospiraceae; genus Roseburia. The sequence goes on from JBJENM010000138.1 coordinate 74,585, forward strand.
TTCCCCCATCACAAATTCCGGAGCCCCCATCAAAAAGGTTCCCTCCGACAGGGTTACCGCTGAATATTTTGTTTTCGGGGAGAAAGCTACCACCTTTTTTGCCTTTTGATTCGTCCCCTTATTAAAATAATCTTTGATTGCCTTCATGGTTTCATTATCATTTTGCATATTACATGCAAAATCTGAAATCAATGCTTCTAAGCTTTGTGGCTCTTTGTCAAGTTCTTGCTCTTTATTTCGTTCTTGCTCTTCCTCCAGCAGTTCCTTACAGGTCAAAAATTTAACGACCTCCATTCCCGGTTCGGTGATTGTTCCGGTTTTATCGACGCAGAGCACATTGACCCGCGCCAGTCCTTCGATACATTTCATATCATGAACCAGTATTTTTTTCTCCGCCAATCGAATGGTACTTGCTGCCATTGCCACAGTTGCCAGCAGGTATAGCCCTTCCGGTATCATTCCGATTACCGCAGCCACCATCCCTGTTATACTATCGTGGAGGCTGTTATCATTGAATACATAGGACTGTACAAACAAAGAAATTCCAATGGGAATAATCAAAATCCCCATTACCAGGATCAAGCTGTCCAGGGATCGGATCATTTCCGACTGTTCTTCCTCCTTGCTCTGTGTTGCCATAAGGGTCAGCTTTGAGATATATGCCTCTTTTCCAACCTTTACTAAAGTTGCAACCGCACTTCCCGAAACAACGAAGCTTCCTGATAAAAGTTCATCTCCAACGGTCTTTTTGATTTCGTCTGCCTCGCCGGTCAGCAAAGCCTCGTTTACGGAGACCTCTCCCTCCAGCACCACCGCATCCGCCGGAATCTGGTTTCCCGCTTCTAAGATGATGACATCATCCTGGACAAGCTCCTCCGATGACAGGACGATGCTTTTCCCGTTTCTGATGGTAGAAACCTGTGGTTCTGCCAGGATAGAAAGCTTATCCAGCACCTTTTTGGAATGAACCTCCTGCACAATTCCAATCACCGTATTTGCGATGATAACAGCAAGAAACAACATATCCTTCCAGGCAAATACCATACCAAGTAAAATCGCCAATATTAAAAAAATCAGATTAAAATAAGTAAATACATTTTCCCTTACAATTTCCCCAATGGACTTCGTCTGGGATTTTACTTTATAATTTACCAGATGCGCGTCTATTCTCTTGCGAACTTCCTCATCCGATAAGCCTCTCATAAATCCTTTAATCTCCTTTTTCCCACAAGTTCATCCAGAATCATTTTCCTACTTTTGGATTTGCATACCTAAATGAATTCTACATATTGGAACCAAAATTTGCTTAAAGTCCCATAATGGTTGTGTACTCGTGTTATCATCTATTGAGTAAACCACACTCAAGAAATTTTATTGACTCTTTTTCAGAAAATTCCAATTTAGGTCATCTCATTTAGGTAATTTAGTTGACTCTTTTTCCAAAAAGACCATTTTAGGTCACTCCTTCCAACCAATTTCATTGACTTCTTTTCAAAAAAGTCCACTTTAGGTCACTTCTTTCAGCCACTTCCGTTGACTCTCTCTTAAAAAAATCAAATTTAGGTCATTTCTTCCAACTAATTTCGTTGACTCTTTTTTGCAAAACTCTGATTTAGGTCACACCTACTAACCAATTTCATTGACTCTTTTTCAAGAAATTTTGTTTTAGGTCACTTTTTTATTAGCATAATAACATTTGAAAAAAATGGTCTTCGCTTAATTTCTATTTTAAGCAGTTATGTATGCTTTTATACCGTATAGAGGCGCTTTCATTTTGCATAATTTCTGTCATTTTTTTCTAAAAATGCACTAAAAATGACGGAAGCTGCAATAAAAAAACCACAATTAGTGTTGTTAATTAATCCAAACACTAATTGTGGTCACTTCCGCCATTTCCTAAATAGAAAATCTTTTCACTTCTTCTTGCGTAAGATCAACCAACTTTTTTCCACATTTCTTTGCATATCTTGACAATTCCAGCAAATTCACATGACAAGATGGTGCATTAACATATGGATTGGGCTGTTCATAGTAACTTTGGGCTAGAATCTGGTTTTCCATAAATTTAGGTCTCGTTCCATTCATAATGGTATACCTCCAATAGATTTTTTGCTTGTTCCTCGTCAATAAAAAACTGGTACTGATGAAGCATTCCCAAATACTCCGCATGAAATACATCCATATAATGCCTTAACAGTTCCTCATTAGCGGCAAATCCATGAATAGATCCCTCATATCCCCATTCAATAGATTTATCGGCAGCTATGGCAAAAAGATGACCACCTACACCAACATATTTCTGAATGCCAAATTCATGCTTATTGTTATGAGGTGCAGTACACGCCCAATGAAGATAAGCAGCATGAGAATCCTTATCGTTTCTGACACCTACCAAGCCTTGAATGGTGTTGTCGTCCTTTAGAGCAAGGGCATACACTTCAACATTCTTTGGTATCTCATTCCAGTTAATGTGCCAGCCATCGGCTTTCTGGAATTTTTTCAAGTAATTGCGGCTTTCAATTTTGAATACAACAGTTTCTTTGATATCGCCTGTCTCTGTGTCTTTCAGACAGGGAACGATTTCATCTATCCAAATGTCGATACTACCTTGTTCTATTGCTGTCATTTAATCACCCCTTTATATTATTATAGCACTTCAGACCAAGTTAGATCGAAGACACAACTTAATTTCACTCTTTTGAAACAATTTGTTTCTTTTTTCCCATAACAAGTATGGCTTCTGAATTGCTAAAGGGAATAAGTGGCAACTTCGTACCATACTTTGAAATTACTATTTCTACTGCTTCCTTCAATGAGTCATCTTTATAGTGCGGTACGGGATAAAAGTCAATAATATTCAATGCTTCAAATGTTTTTAGCTGCGGTGCTGCAAGTGGATTATCCGTTTCTCTTGCATATTCAATATCAGGCGCTACCAAAATTGCACCAGCAGATTCGCCTATATATGTTTTCCCGGCATTGATTTGTGTTTTAATCAAATTCCCTGCACCTGTTCTATACATTTCTTGAAGCAGAAAGAAAGTATTCCCTCCTGCAACATAAATATAATCATTATTCTTTAATTTGTTTTCTATATCCAAATGAGTCGCCGTGGATATTTCCAACTCATCAACAATAAATCCCATTTTAGATAATAATTCTTTGCTATATTTTATGTGAAAATCCAGTTTGTCCGGCAACGCAGCTGTTGGAATAAATGTTATTGTTTTACCTACAAGATTTTCATTAGCAAAATCTACAAATATTTGAGACACCTCCTTAAATAAGGATGCTAAAAATAATCTATGCATATGCTACACCTCCATTTATCCCTCATTATGATATCGCTCATGCGAAACTTCAAATCTATTCATACGTTAAGACTTGCAAAATTTCATAAGGAAAATATCCTTTATCAATGTCTTTAGATTTCTTTAAGGAAATTATACCACATTTCCGCTATTGTCTCAATCAGGAATCCTTTTTACAGGCAATAAAAACGAGCACCCATACTATTTAGTATAAATGCTCGTTTGAGTTTAATGATATAGTTTTACTATATTTGTTGTTACTTTTAGTTTTTATTTGAAAGATACTCGTGGATTCCCTTTGCAGCCGCTTTTCCTGCTCCCATAGCAAGAATTACGGTAGCTGCACCGGTTACTGCATCTCCACCGGCAAATACTGCGCACTTCGAGGTCTGTCCGTTTGCTTCATCTGCAACGATACATTTTCTCCGGTTGGTCTCAAGACCTTCTGTTGTAGAAGAAATCAGCGGATTTGGAGATGTACCAAGGGACATGATAACCGTATCACACTCGATATCATACTCAGAACCCGGAATTTCAACCGGACTTCTTCTTCCCGATTCATCCGGCTCTCCCAGCTCCATCTTGATGATTCGGATTCCTTTTACCCAGCCATTCTCATCAACGAGAATTTCGGTAGGATTCTGTAAGAGGTCAAAAATAATGCCCTCTTCCTTTGCATGATGTACTTCTTCCTTTCTTGCCGGAAGCTCTTCCTCGCCACGGCGATATACAATATGAACCTCTGCCCCAAGACGAAGTGCAGTTCTTGCGGCATCCATGGCTACGTTACCACCACCGACAACCACCACCTTTTTACCGTGGGAAATCGGTGTCTCGTAGCCTTCCTTAAATGCCTTCATAAGGTTATTTCTGGTAAGGAATTCATTTGCTGAGAATACTCCGTTTGCCTGTTCTCCCGGGATTCCCATAAATCTTGGAAGTCCTGCACCTGAGCCGATAAATACCGCCTCAAAGCCTTCCTCTGCCATAAGCTCGTCGATCTTTACGGATTTTCCGATTACTACGTTTGTCTCTATCTTTACACCAAGGGACTTCACATTCTCTACCTCTGCCGCTACTACCTTATCCTTTGGAAGACGGAATTCCGGAATTCCGTAGGACAATACTCCACCGGCCTGATGAAGTGCCTCAAAAATCGTCACATCATAACCAAGCTTGGCAAGATCCCCTGCGCAGGTAAGTCCTGCAGGACCGGAACCAATTACAGCAACCTTATGTCCATTGGACTTTTCTGCTTTCTTTGGCTTGATTCCATGCTCTCTTGCCCAGTCAGCCACAAAACGCTCCAGCTTACCGATGGCGATTGCTTCACCCTTGATACCCCGGATACATTTTCCCTCACACTGGCTCTCCTGAGGACATACACGTCCGCAGACTGCGGGAAGGGCTGAGGACTCCGAAATAATCTGATATGCAGCCTCAAAATTACGTTCCTTTACCTGTGCAATAAATGCAGGGATGTCGATGGATACAGGACAACCCTGTACACATAAAGGATTTTTACAGTTTAAACAGCGGGAAGCTTCCGCAACGGCCTCTTCCTCATTATATCCATAACATACTTCTTCAAAATTCGTTGCACGAACCTTTGGCTCCTGCTCACGAACCGGTACACGTACAAATCCGTCCATTATTTGTCACCTCCGCAATGACCACAACCACCATGGTGAGTGTCGCCTTCTTCATATGCAAGCTTTGCTCTGCCCTCTTCTGTCTTATACTGTTGCATTCTCTTCATTGCCTGGTCAAAATCCACAAGATGTCCGTCAAACTCCGGTCCGTCAACACAGGCGAACTTTACTTTTCCATCTACCACAAGACGGCAGGCGCCACACATACCCGTTCCATCCACCATAATCGGATTCATGGATACAATGGTCGGAATTCCAAGCTCCTTGGTAAGCAGGCAAACGAATTTCATCATGATCATCGGTCCGATGGATACGCAAAGATCGTATTTCTTTCCTTCGTCAACAAGTGCCTGTAACTGCTGGCATCCGTTTCCGTGGAATCCATAAGATCCATCATCTGTAGTCACATACAGATTTCCTGCAACAGACCTCATCTCCTCCTCGTAAAAAAGCAGATCCTTGTTTCGATATCCAATGATAACATCTGCATCAATTCCATGCTCATGCAGCCATTTTACCTGAGGATAAACCGGTGCAGTTCCAAGTCCGCCACCGATGAAAACAATCTTTTTCTTTCTTGTTTCTTCTAAGTTCTTTTCTAAGCAAAGCTCTGATGGACATCCCAGAGGTCCGACAAAATCCATAAGGAAATCGCCTTCCTTTAAATCCATCATACGCTCAGTTCCTGCTCCGATTGTCTGTACAACAATGGTTACCGTTTCTTTTTCTCTGTCATAATCACAAATAGTAAGCGGAATACGCTCTCCAAACTCGTCCATCTTTGCAATGATGAACTGTCCCGGAAGACACTCTTTTGCTACGCGAGGTGCCTTAATGTCCATAAGGACAATGTTGCTTTGCAGCTGCTGTCTACGAACAATTTGATACATTGTTTTCCTCCTAGCGGTACTAATCCCTTTATTTTTTGTTTGTGCTTTGTCACATTAAAGTGACAAAATCTTTTTCTATCATATCTGATATACCATAATTACGCAAGAGTTATTTCACTTTTCTGCAAACTAACTCACATATACCAGTTCATCTTCCGGCTTTTGTGCAGGCTTTATCGAGATTGGGTAAAGTACCGGTCCCTTGCCTTTATATTCCCTTGCAAATTCCACATGTATTTCTGCGGTAATATCAATCCAGGATTTATGAGGAAGTTCTTCCTCTTTGTCATATTTGCACTTAAATCCAAGAAATGTGGTGTCTTCAATACAACAGGTCATTGCAAAACGTCCCGGAACAAAGATTCCTTTTTTGAGTTTCTCCGGATTGTATACCAGTCCGAGGAAGTGAACCTTCTTTCCATCATATTTCCTATAATTTTCCATTGCATCCATATACCAGATGGCATAATCCGCATCTGATAATTCAATGACCTCCTGATTAATATCGAAGGGAAGCTCCTCCGGTCTCTGATCAATGGTTCCGTCCTTACGCTCGTATACCACCTGGGCTTTCCGATTGATATTCTTGATCATTCTGCGCAAATGCCCGCGGTCTGTATCGTCATCCGTTCTGTTAAAAATAACGACATCCGATGCAAATACCTGCTCCTGCATCATCACACGCATATTATTCAGATACAGGTCAAAGGTAGTGGAATCTACCGTAGTAAGGGTCTGGACAATGACCCAGCCTTCGGGAAGCTTCGCCTCAAGAATCTTATCGATTCCCCAGGTTCCGTTGTACTCAATGAAGACCTGCTTAGGAAGATAGGAATCATTGATTTCTTTCAGCTTTTCAGAAGTGAAATCCTCCTCATTTTCAATCTCTGCCAACTGAAAATTTACGGTTTTCAGTTTGTCAACATTATATTCCTTCTCACCGTCTTCACACATGATGATAACGCCCTTTGCGCCATCCCCAAAGTTATTTTCAAACAGGGTTTCCTGCACAAGGGTGGTTTTTCCGCTATCCATGAATCCGGTAAATAAGTATACTGGAATTTCTTCTGCCATCTTTTTTCCTTTCCGAACAGATTAATTGATACCAAACAATTCTAAAATTTCCTGTTCCTTTATTTCAGTTCCGATTACAACCAGACGTCCTGTGTAGTCCGGCTGTCCCTGGCGGATCTCATATTCACCGGGAACCATATCAAAGTAGATCCAGGTTCCGTCTACACCTTCCACCATACCCTTTGCACGAAGAATGGTATCATCCTCCACCAGCTTCTTTAATGCATTCTCAATGGCTTCCTTTGTAAATTTATGCGGCGTTTCCTTTCCCCAGCTGGTAAATACATCATCCGCATGATGATGGTGATGATGCTCATGTTCGGAATGATGTCCACCGCAGCATGGGCAGGTTTCCTCGTCATGGTCATGATCGTGATGATGGTGTTCATGTTCATGCTCCTCGTGATCGTGGTCATGATGGTGCTCATGGTCATGTTCCTCGTGATCGTGGTCATGATGGTGCTCATGGTCATGCTCCTCGTGGTCGTGGTCATGGTGGTGCTCATGGTCATGCTCCTCGTGGTCATGGTCGTGATGGTGATGCTCATGCTCTTCCTCATCCTTTGCATGGCGCGCCTCTGCCAAGGTCTTCATCTCAAGGTTATCCTGTCCCTCTATGACTGTAAGAATCTGGCTGCCCGAAATTGCATTCCAGTCTGTGGTGATGATTTTTGCCTTTGGATTCATCGTCTGGATCTGCTTTACGCAAAATTCCAGCTGCTCCGGAGTTGCATTCTGTGAACGGCTGAGTACCACTGTTGTTGCATACTCAATCTGATTGTTGAAAAATTCGCCAAATGCCTTCATCTGTTTACTAGCTTTTAATGCATTTACAACCGTAACCAGCGCATTCAGCTTGACATCCTCTTCCTTCTCGATATCAATCACAGACTTCATGACATCGGAAAGCTTTCCTACTCCGGAAGGCTCAATTAAAATTCTGTCCGGATGGAATTTGTGAATCACTTCATGAAGATTCTTTCCAAAATCTCCAACCAGAGAGCAGCAGATACAGCCGGAATTCATCTCGGTAATCTCAATTCCTGCATCCTTTAAGAATCCACCATCAATTCCTACCTCTCCAAACTCGTTTTCAATCAAAACAATCTGCTCACCGGAAAAAGCCTCCTTTATCATCTTCTTTATAAAGGTGGTCTTTCCTGCTCCGAGGAAGCCCGAAATAATATCAATTTTTATCATGTTTCATCTCTCCTTTTCTATTTGGGATCTATTTCTATAAAGTTACCCATATCTTTGTAATTTTACTATTCTTTTCTGCAAAATGCAAATCCTAGCCGCACAACATAAAAACCAAACTTCCATTTCGAAATTGTGTTCCTAAATGAATTTGCATATTTGAATCAGAACCCACTCTCGTTTGTAAAAAGCGTAGCGGTACTAAATTCGCAATGAATTGCTCATTAAGTGCCGACGCTTTTTAAACGTTCTGATTCAAATAGCAAAATTCATTCTTAGGAACACAATTTCGAAAAGGGATAAGCGAAACGGCAAGCCTAAATGCTATGCATATGATACAGCTTCTCGTAAATTCCCTTCTTTGCCAGCAATTCCTCATGGGAACCGCTCTCTGCGATTCCTTCTTCCGTAAGTACCAGAATTTTCTCTGCATTCTGAATGGTGGTAAGTCTGTGTGCGATTACGAAAGTGGTACGGTTCTTTGCAAGCTTCTCAAGAGATTCCTGTACCACCCGCTCACTCTCGTTATCCAGCGCCGAGGTTGCCTCATCAAAGATTAAAATTTCCGGATTCTTCAGGAATACTCTCGCAATGGAAAGTCTCTGTTTCTGACCTCCGGACAGCTTAATCCCCCGCTGTCCGATATCCGTATCGTATCCATCTGGGAAAGACATAATAAAATCATGGGCATTTGCGTTCTTGGCAGCCTCAATGACCTCTTCTCTTGTACATCCCGGTTTTCCATAGGAAATATTCTCAAAAATGGTTCCTGCGAACAAATAGACGTCCTGCTGTACCATTCCGATATGGCTTCTTAAGCTTTTTAACGTCACATCCCGGACATCGATTCCATCCACTTTAATCGATCCGCCCGTCACATCGTAAAAGCGCGGTATCAAAGAACAGAGCGTCGTTTTTCCGGCTCCCGATGACCCCACAAGTGCCATGTAGGAACCCGCCGGAACCTCCAGTGACACATTATTTAAAACCTTATCTGCTCCCTCTTTATATTGAAAAGAAACATTCTCAAAGCTGATGTCTCCCTTTACCTTAGTCAGTTCCTTTGCATCCGGCGCATCATCGATATCCGGTTCAAGGTTCATGATTTCCCGGAAACGTTCAAATCCGGTATATCCATTCTGAAACTGCTCCGTAAAGTCCACCAGGGTACGAATCGGATCTGTAAATACTCCGATATACAGCATAAACGTCAGCAGATCCTGTATATTAAGCTGCCCGTAAGCAATCAGAATGGTGCCGACTATAATGACATTTACCTGAATCAAAGTAGTAAATACACCAACCCCGGACTGAAACAGTCCCATATTAAAATAACTGTTTTTCTTTGCAGCTAAAAATCCGTCATTTCCTTTTTTAAACTTCTCATTTTCAATGTCCTCATTGGCAAAGGATTTGACTACACGGATTCCCGAGAGATTGTCCTCAATCTGTTCGTTGATTTCTGCAATTTTTACCCGGTTCTGCTTAAAGGAACGTCTCATTCTGCGATTCAGTGCAAACGCAAATAAAAACATAAAAGGAAGAACCACAAATGCCGCAGCTGCAAGCCAGGGATTGATGCCAAGCAGGATAACAAGCGCACCGATAATCTTTAAAACCGAGAGAATGATGTTCTCCGGCCCATGATGCAGCAGCTCCGTGATGTCAAATAAATCCGACGTGATTCGGCTCATAAGCTGCCCTACTTTCGCATCATCGTAGAAGGAAAAGGAAAGCTTCTGCATATGTCCAAAGATTTCCGCGCGCATATCATACTCCATCCTTGCACCCATGACATGTCCGTAATTTCCGATAAAAAATTTGCTGTAGCAGTCAATTGCAAGAAGTAAAAATAAAAGAAGTGCTACATAAATCACACGATGCAGAATCACATCTGCATCCATATAGATCAATGTATTCGTTACATACCGTACAACCAGAGGGATTGAAAGTGCAACTCCTGCAGAAAGGGTTGCAAAAAACATATCTGCCCAAAAGATCTTCTTATACGGCCGATAGTAACTAAACATTTTCTTCAGGTTATTCTTCATGATGTCTTCTCCTTGTTCTTACGAAGGTATATTAAAAGGAACTACCATAACTGGTAGTTCCCTTGATCATACATTAATTGTATTTTCTTTTTCTAGCTGCTTCAGATTTCTTCTTACGCTTTACGCTTGGCTTCTCGTAATGCTCACGCTTACGGATCTCCTGCTGGATACCTGCCTTAGCACAGTTTCTCTTGAATCTGCGTAATGCGCTATCTAAAGTCTCATTCTCTTTTACGATAACACTTGACATTTGCTTTCCTAACCTCCCTCCAGTTGTTTATTGTGCACCAACTGTAGGTACTTCTAATTGCACTAACAAGTATTTTAGCAAAATATTCCGATTTGTCAAGGGATAATCTAAAAAATATGCACCAAAATCATATAAAAAATTGTCCCCACGGCAATGCTTAGAATTGTGTTCTTTTTCCACAGATGAACTGCGACTACAACAGCTACCGCTCCCAATGTAATAAGCGATCCGACGGCATCCGAAGGACCTATTCCTTTTAAGCAATAAACCACAAGGGTTGCCATAACCGTATAGGGAAGCTTTTCCCCCAGATACTTTATCTTAGGAGAAATCTCTTTCTTTCCGCCAAACAGGAGAAACGGAGCCAGCCGAAGCCCAAAGGTAATAAGGGCAGTAAGAACAATGATGAGGATGACTGTATTTGCTGACATCATAGCACCTCCTCTTCTTTTCTCTTACCCTGTTTTCCTTTTGGCGCACCGATCAGAATCATTCCGGTGGATAGGATAAGCGCCGGAAGGATAAAGTTATCTTTTCCCACAAGGAGAAGAAATAGGATTGAAAATCCGATTCCGGACAGAGCATGCAGATGATTTTTCTCCTTTTTCCACTGGTCCAAAAAGATACACACAAACAATGCCGTCATGCAAAAATCAATTCCGGCGAAATCAAAGGGTATCACAGAACCGATGATTCCTCCAAGAGTAGACCCCACAATCCAATAGCACCAGCACAGGAAGCCGATAAAAAATCTAGTTCTGTCCCGATCCAGTTCCTTTGGAATATCCAGGGAACAGTATAACGCATAGCTTTCATCTGTAAGGGAAAAAATCATAAAAATTCCCTTTTTCCCCATTTTCTTAAAATCCTCAATAAAGGAAAGTCCGTAAAAAAAGTGACGGCTTCCCATGGCAAGAGCGGTGAAACAAATCGTAAGAATTGGCGCCGCCGACTTTAAAAAGCCGACAAGCGCCATCTGAAATGCTCCCGTATAAATAAATGTACTGCAGGAGAAAGACCAGATCGGTCCATACCCTGCTTCCTGCATCATGATACCAAAGGCCATTCCCAGAAAAATGTAAGAAAACAGAACCGGCGTGGTATGCACAAATGCAAATTTGAATTCCTTTCTATGACTCATCATACAAATCCAATCCCTCTGCATGCATTTCATTTTCTTTCTTGACATCAGCCGCCAAGATAAGCTTTTCTTACCGCATCATCATTTAGAAGCTCTGCTCCTGTTCCGGTGCTTACCACACGTCCGGTCTCTAAGACATATCCTCGATGAGCAATGGAAAGGGCCATCTGGGCATTCTGCTCAACAAGAAGAATGGTGGTTCCTCTCTTATTCATCTCAACGATGATCTCAAAAATCTGCTCTACCAGAATCGGTGCAAGACCCATGGAGGGCTCATCTAACATCAAGAGCTTTGGCTTAGACATCAGCGCTCTTCCCATGGCAAGCATCTGCTGCTCTCCACCGGACAAGGTTCCTGCCACCTGCTTATAACGTTCCTTAAGTCTTGGGAAACGATCATAGATATCCGCAATGGAATCTGCGATTTCACTATTTGGTCTTGTGTAGGCACCCATCTGCAGGTTTTCCTCTACCGTAAGCTGTGAGAAAATTCTTCTTCCCTCCGGGCAAAGAGCCATTCCTTCCTTCAAAATCTTATGGGCAGGAACTCCCACAACGGATTTTCCTTCAAATTCGATGGTACCGCTCTTTGGCTTTAAAAGACCGGAGATGGTATTTAAGGTGGTAGACTTTCCTGCGCCGTTTGCTCCGATCAGGGTTACGATTTCACCCTGATTTACCTCAAAGGATACACCTTTTATTGCATGAATACTTCCGTAATATACATTTACATCTTCTACCTTTAACATGCTCATCGCCTATACCTCCTTTTTCTTTCCAAGGTATGCTTCGATTACCTCTTCATTGTTCTGGATTTCTGAAGGGGTTCCCTTAGCGATCAGTTTGCCAAAGTTTAATACGGCAATACCTTCACAAACATTCATAACAAGATTCATATCATGCTCTATCAGCATAATGGCGATCTGGAAGGTGTCACGGATCTTCACGATATTCTCCATAAGCTCAGCCGTCTCAGAGGGGTTCATTCCTGCAGCCGGCTCATCAAGCAGCAACAGCTTTGGCTCTGTTGCAAGGGCACGGACAATTTCCAGACGGCGCTGTGCACCATATGGAAGTGAACCGGCCGGAACATTTGCAAGATCCTCCATATCAAAAATCTTAAGGAGGTCCATTGCCTTTTCATGTGCTTTTTTCTCTTCCTTCCAGTAGGTAGGCAGACGAAGTAATGCAGACGGCAAATGGTAATTCATGTGATTATGAAGGCCGACTTTTACGTTGTCTTCTACGGAAAGCTTATCAAACAAGCGAATATTCTGGAAGGTACGGGCAATTCCCGCCTTGTTGACCTGAATCGTATTCATTCCATGGGTATCTTTTCCGTCCAAAAGAACCGATCCTCTTGTCTGTTGGTATACCTTCGTTAAAAGATTAAAGATTGTTGTTTTTCCGGCTCCGTTTGGTCCGATGAGCCCTGTAATCTCTGTAGGGCCCATGGTAAGATTAAACTCATCCACCGCAGTCAATCCGCCGAAATCGATTCCAAGGTGTGCAACCTCAAGAACCGGCATTTTTCCAAGATCGCGCTCCGGAAGGCGAACTTTACTTGGCACATCTACAAGTGTTGATTTCTTTGCTTCACCCATCTTATTCGCCCTCCTTTGCTTTTCTTAATTTCAATTTTACCAGGACCTGATTGATCACCTGCTTTGCCTTCTCATTGTTGGTAACAAGCATTACCAGAATAAGAACGATTGCATAAATCAGCATACGGTAATCTGCAAATTCACGAAGAAGCTCCGGCAGAATGTAAAGAACGGTTGCCGCAATCAAAGTTCCTCTGATATTTCCGATTCCGCCAAGTACCACAAATACAAGAATCAGGATGGAGGTATTGAAGTCAAACTTCTTTGGTACGATTGTGGAGAAATTCAGTCCATACAAAGCTCCGGCTGCTCCCGCAATGGCTGCGGAGGTCACAAATGCAATCAATTTATACTTTGTAACATTAATTCCGCAGGCTTCGGCTGCAATACGATTATCACGAATTGCCATAATCGCACGACCGGTACGGCTGTTGATCAGGTTCTGGATAATCACCAGGGTAAGGATTACGAGGATAATTCCTGCTAAGAATGTAGAAATCTTCGTAATTCCGACTGCCCCCATAGGTCCGTTGATGATGGTAATGCCATCCGCTTCCATTCCAAGAGACGGAATATCCACCATTCCAAAATGAAGTCCGTGACTGTCTACACCAACATACAGACAGTTTAAGATATTTTTGATAATCTCACCAAAGGCAAGGGTAACAATTGCAAGGTAATCTCCTCTTAACCGAAGAACCGGGATACCGATGAGTAAACCTGCAATTCCGGCTATCATTGCGCCGAAAATAATTGCAAAAATCAGACGGATAGGTCCGTTTGAAATGCTGTTCTGTAAACAGGTGGAAACAATGACACCGGTAAAAGCTCCGACACCCATAAATCCTGCCTGCCCCAAAGACAATTCTCCGGAAATACCTACCACAAGGTTTAAGGCAAGGGCAACTACAACATAAACGCAGATTGGAACAAGCTGTCCTGCCAGGGAATTGGAAAGGGACTTTGTGCTAAGTAAACTCTGAAAGATTACAAAAAACACAATTACGATTCCATAGTTGATAAATCCATCTCTTGAATTTTTGGAAAGAGAGGTCCATTTTTTTAATACATTTTTCATAACGGCCACCTCATACTTTCTCTCGAACCGGCTTACCTAACAAACCGGTAGGCTTCACAATCAGTACTATAATCAAGACCGCAAATACGATTGCATCGGAAAGCTGTGTCGAAATGTAAGCCTTTCCGAAAATCTCAATAATTCCCAGAAGTACACCACCAATCATGGCTCCCGGAATGGAACCGATACCGCCGAATACTGCAGCCGTAAATGCCTTAATACCGGGCATTGCACCGGTGGTTGGCATAAGTGTCGGATATGCAGAGCAAAGAAGTACTCCTGCGATTGCTGCAAGTCCTGAACCGATTGCAAAGGTAAGTGAGATGGTCTGATTTACATTGATTCCCATAAGCTGTGCAGCACCCTTATCTTCAGATACGGCACGCATTGCTTTTCCCACCTTCGTCTTAGAGGTAAATATAGTAAGGGCAATCATTATAACGATATTTGCCAAAATAGTCACGATTGCCGTTCCGGAAATCTGTGCGCTTCCTACTGTTATGGATGGAATGCTAATCATATTCGGAAATGACTTTGGATTAGAGCTCCAGATCAAAAGTGCAGAGTTCTGCAGGAAATAGGATACACCGATTGCAGTAATTAAAACCGCAAGACTTGTCGCCTCACGAAGCGGCTTATATGCAAGCTTTTCAATGATAATTCCCAAGGCCGTACATACTACAATTGCAAACAGCACTGCAAGGGCAGGCGGCCAGTTCCAATAGGTTGCAGTACAGAAAGCCGCATATCCGCCAATCATAATAACATCGCCGTGGGCAAAGTTCAGCATTTTGGCAATACCGTATACCATGGTATATCCAAGCGCGATGATTGCGTATACGCTTCCCAAACTGATACCATTGATCAGATTTGTTAACATAGGATTTTTCCCCTTTCGTATTCATAAATATTCTCACTATTTTAGATGATAGGAAATGCCAGACTCATTTCCTATCATCTAAAAATTGGGGGTTACGAAAGCTGTAACCCCCATATTATTTAAGAGTCTTCTATTTGTCTGAAAAATTACATTCCGACATATACACCGTCTTTGATTACAACAGCCTTTGGAGCCTTGTTTACTTCTCCTTCTGCTGTCCAGGTCATTCCCTCACCGGTAAGACCATCTACAGAAAAGCTTGGATCTGAGAATACGGAAATAAGAATCTCGCAAAGCTCATCATAAGACATTCCGTCTACATTCAATGCTCCGTTCTTCTCTGCATAGAAGTTTAATGCTGCAACGATTGCATATACACAGTCATAAGCATCTGCTGCGAACTGAATCGGAGTATCGCCATATGCCTCTTTATATGCAGCAACAAAGGAAACAGTAAGGTCATCTGTTGCATCAGCTGCGAATGGAGTAAGAAGTAATACGCCCTCAGCAAGAGAGGTATCAAATCCTTCGATATCAAGGATTCCATCCATACCATCTACACCAAAGAAGGTTGGTGCATATCCCATGGTATTTGCCTGCTGTAAAATCAGGGAAGCAGGTGTGTAGTAGATTGGTAAGAATACCAGATCAGCTCCGGCATCCTTTGCCGCATTCAGCTGTACAGAGAAATCGTTTGCTGTATCATCGGTAAAGGTTGTCTCGGAAACAACTTCAAGACCGATCTCTGCAGCCTTTGCCTTAAAGGTCTGATAGATACCTGTTGAGTATGCATCTGCATTGTTGTAAATGATTGCAACCTTTGTTGCAAGACCATTGTCAAAAATGTACTGTGCAGAAGCAGATCCCTGATTCGGATCTGAGAAGCAAAGCTGGAACATATTGTCCTTTCCTTCTGTTACAGATGTAGATGAAGCAGAAGGTGTAAGCATAAACATACGATCTGCATAAGCTTCTGCAGAAACAGCTACACAAGGAGTTGTGGTTACACATCCAACGATAGCCTGTGCATCCCAGTCCTTTAAGTTATTATAAGCATTTACAGACTTCTCTGCGTCATGCTCGTCGTCCTGTGCGTTTAATTCAACAGTAAGACCTGTTCCCTGTGCGTTGATCTCGTCAACGGCAATCTGTGCTGCATTTGCACATGCAGTACCATATAATGCTGCTCCACCGGTAAGTGGTCCGATCAGACCAAGCTTTAAGGTTCCGGTAACTGCTCCGTCACCAGCCGGTGCCGCATCACCTGATGCATCTGTTGTTGCTGCGCTTTCGCTGGAAGCGCCCTCTGCTGAACTATTGGATTCTGAGCTGCCGCAGGCAACAAGTGAGAATACCATAGTAGCAGCAAGTACTACTGAGAGTAATTTCTTTTTCATAAATCTTTTCCTCCTGAAACTTTTTTCTCTCCCTTTGAAAAGACCTTATGATTATCCTTTCAAAAGTAAAAATGACATTCTGATCCTATCAGAACGTCATCATCGACTAATATTCTTTCATATAATATGAAAGTCTATTAACTTAATGAAAAAAATACCCCTCTTCGCCAGTCTTGTCAACTATCCTAATTAAAATTTGGTAAAGTTGCAAAGAAATAGCGCATGAAGCTTTCACTTTTTGTAAAAATTTCATGCGCCAATACTTTAATTTAAGAAAGCATGCCTTCTAAGGAAATTTTAGCCTCTGCGATTGCATCCGGTATGCCGGCAGGATTCTTTCCGCCTGCCTGTGCCATATTCGGACGTCCGCCACCGCCACCTCCGACTTTTCCGGCAATTGCCTTGATCAGGTTTCCGGCGTGTGCGCCCTTTGCCTGTGCTGCATCCGTAGCCATAGCAACAAGATTTACTTTACCCTCACACTCAGAAGCAAGAACTACTACTCCTTCGCCAAGCTTTGTCTTAAGGGAATCTCCAAGATCACGAAGTCCATTCATATCCACACCGGATACAGAAGTTGCAAGAAGCTTTACGCCCTTTACCTCTACGACCTGATCCATGACATCCCCCAGAGCATCCTGTGCTGCCTTGCTCTTTAGAGACTCATTTTCGCTCTGCAAAGACTTCATCTCAGCCATAAGCTTTTCTAACCGCTCTACAAGGTTTGCAGGAGTGGTCTTAACAACCTTTGCAGCTTCGTCTAATTCCTCTTCTACCTTTTTGTAATAAGCGATTACATTGTCTCCGGTAAGTGCTTCGATACGACGCACTCCGGCTGCGACACCACTCTCTGACAGAATCTTAAAGGTTGCAATATCTGCGGTATTCTTTACATGGGTACCACCACAGAATTCCTTTGAGAAATCTCCCATGGAAACAACGCGAACCTTCTCGCCGTATTTTTCACCAAAAAGAGCCATAGCTCCGGTCTTTTTAGCCTCATCTACCGTCATAACCTCGGTCTTTACAGCGATTCCCTCTGCAATCTTCTCATTTACGGTATCCTCTACCTTCTTTAACTCCTCAGGGGTCATTGCAGCAAAGTGAGAAAAGTCAAATCTGGTGCGCTCGCTGTCCTGATAAGAGCCGGCCTGCTCTACATGGGTTCCAAGGACCTCACGAAGAGCCTTCTGCAGAAGGTGTGTTGCAGAATGATTGCGGCAGGTCTTTGCACGAAGCTTTTCGTCTACGGTCAATGTAACCTTCTCTCCTGTGCGGATCATTCCTTCGGAAACATATCCTACATGGGCATAGCGGTTACCCACAACCTTAACGGTATCCTCCACAACAAAGGTTCCGTTTGCAGATTTAATGATACCCTTATCTGCCTGCTGTCCACCCATGGTTGCATAGAATGGAGTGTTTGCCACAATGATGGAACCCTTATCCCCATCGGAAAGTGCCTCAACCACTTCGGTTTCTGTTGTAAGGAATGCAACCTCCGATTCATCGGTAAGCTTGTCATATCCGGTAAACTCGGTAGTTAATGTGGACTCAATCTCATTATAGACATTTGCATCCGCACCCATGTAATTGGTCTCCTTGCGGGCTCCACGGGCAGTCTGGCGCTGTTTTTCCATACATGTCTTAAAGCCTTCCTCGTCGTAGGAGAAGCCCTTCTCCTCAAGGATTTCCTCGGTAAGGTCGATTGGGAATCCGTAGGTATCATAAAGCTTAAATGCATCTTCTCCGGATAAGGTCTTCTTACCCTCTTTTTGCATTTTATCTTCCATATCGGCTAAAATTGCAAGGCCCTGATCGATGGTCTTAGCAAACTTCTCTTCTTCCTGGGTAAGAACCTTTAAGATAAAGTCCTTCTTCTCCTCAAGCTCAGAGTATCCGTCCTTACTCTCATCAATCACCACCTGGGCAATCTTTGCGAGGAAGGTTCCCTCGATGCCAAGCATTTTTCCATGTCTTGCTGCACGGCGGATGATACGGCGAAGCACATAGCCTCTTCCCTCATTGGACGGCATAACACCATCGGAAATTAAGAATGTAGAAGAACGGATATGATCCGTAATCAGACGAATGGACACATCATCCATTGCATCGGTCTGGTAGGTCTTTCCGGAAAGTGCACAAACCTTGTCCCGGATGGCCTTCATGGTATCGATATCAAATACGGAATCCACATCCTGCATAACAACTGCAAGACGTTCCAGACCCATACCGGTATCAATGTTCTTATTCTCTAACTCCTCATATCCGCCATGTCCATCTCCGTTGAACTGGGTAAATACATTGTTCCATACTTCCATGAAACGGTCGCAGTCACAGCCTACCTTACAGTCCGGCTTGCCACAGCCATACTTTTCTCCACGGTCATAGTAAATCTCAGAACATGGTCCGCAGGGCCCTGCGCCATGCTCCCAGAAATTGTCACATTCTCCTGTTTCGGGGTCACGATAGAAACGGGTAATACGATCCGCATCCACTCCGATTTCCTTATTCCAGATTTCAAAGGCTTCATCATCCTCTCCATAGATGGATGGATATAAACGATCCGGCTCAAGTCCGAGAACCTCTGTTAAAAATTCCCAGCTCCAAGCAATTGCTTCATGCTTAAAATAATCGCCAAAGGAGAAATTACCCAGCATCTCAAAAAAGGTAAGATGACGGGCAGTCTTACCCACGTTTTCAATATCACCGGTACGCACGCACTTCTGGCATGTCGTAACACGGCGGCGCGGCGGAACCTCCTGTCCTGTAAAATAAGGCTTTAAAGGTGCCATACCTGCATTGATTAAAAGCAGGCTGTTATCGTTATGTGGCACCAAAGAAAAGCTCTTCATTGCAAGATGTCCCTTGCCCTCGAAGAACTCCAAGTACATGCGGCGCAATTCATTTACGCCTAAATTCTTTTTCATCTTCTTGTTTCCTCCAGAAATGTATTACTCTTCTGCTTTTGTCTCCAAAGCAGCCTTGGCATCTTTCTTTTTACGAAGCGCGATACCAATTATCGCTCCGCCTACCCCGATTGCAACCAGTACAATCATAATTAACAAATATTGTAAAATGCATAAGAAAAAGTTTGTCATAGCACATACCTCCACTTCTAAATTTTGATTATATAAGATATCCTTTTCAAATTCAAGCAAAACCGTTTGCTTAGCCGCCAAAAGGAAATACCTGATTCTCCCGTTCGATTTCTATGATGCGGTCTGCCATCCCTGAATTTGAAATGCGCTTCTTATATTCCCTGATTCCGGAATAATCCTGCCACATATGCATAGGAAAAATAAACTCTGCATCTGTATTCTTAAGCACATAGTCGATTCCAAGAAACATATCATTTTTCTGTCTTGGGTCCATGGGAACAAAGGCAAAATTGATCGGCTTGTCCGAAAGCTTTTTAATCTGATGACGGAATTCCCTGGTCTGCTTTCCGTTGATGAGATCGCCTACTCCTTCCCATTTCCAGTCGTTTAAGTCTCCGGCATGGAAGATGGATACCCCATCGGTCTTCACATAATAAGCCACCCCTGCATCCGTGGAGCGAAGTGTCACAATTTCCAGATCATCCACCTCATATTCATGCTCCGCGGACACGAAGGTCACCCGTTCCCGAACCTTCGGATCTATTCCATGCTTTTTCAGGAAATTCGGGCTGATGTGAATATCCTTTGAAAGAATATATTTGATGTTTTCGTACTGCTTCGTCCATCTTAAAATATCCATATCGAAATGGTCCTGATGGGTGTGACTGGCAAACATATAAATTTTCGTATCCGGCGCATAGGTGGGAAGCTTTCCTTTAAATGTATAGCCATTTACGCGGTCCCCTGCAAAGTAATCGAAAATCAGGACCTTGTCCTCCACCTCAACAAGAAAACAGCTGTGATGTATAAAAATAACCTGCATAATTTTCATTTCCTATTCTGTATACTACTATTCTTCTTTTGAATCATTTTTTCGTTTTTGTATTCCTAAATGAATTTGCATATTTGAATCAGAACCCACTCTCGTTTGTAAAAAGCG
>JBJENM010000139.1:0-7524 GCA_051880175.1 Agathobacter sp.
TTTAAAAAGCGTCGGCACTTAATGAGCAATTCATTGCGAATTTAGTACCGCTACGTTTTTTACAAACGAGAGTGGGTTCTGATTCAAATATGCAAATTCATTCGGAACACAATTTTGAAAAGAGAGATTCTAAAATTCTCCGATTTCGAAAGAACGGAAAATACATTTTCTTGCATCCTGTAAATCAGTCAGTTCACCTGCAGCAATCATCTGAATTGCAAGATTGCCGACGGCAGTAGCCTCTGTCGGACCTGTATACACTTTTTTGTCGCAGGCCTTTGCAGTAAGGCGATTCAGATAATCTGCATTGGAGCCTCCGCCCACAATGTGGATACTCTTATATTTCTTTCCTGTAAGTGCCTCAATTTCCTCCGCCGTCTTCGCATAGCATTCGGCAAGGCTGTTATAAATGACGGAAGCAACTTCCGCGATTCCTTCCGGAACCTGCTGTCCGCTCTCCCTGCAGGCATTCTTCACTTCCTCTGTCATGTTGTCCGGTGCAAGGAACCGATCGTCATTTGCATCCACAATGGAAGGGATTGTGCATCTGGAGGCCTTCTCGCAAATCTCCCCAAAGCCCATATCCGGAGCAAGCTCCTTTTTGACCGACTGGATCATCCAGAGTCCCATGATATTCTTAAGATATCGGAAACGGTAGTTGTATCCGCCTTCATTTGTCAGGTTATGGATTCTGCTTCCCCTGCTGCAATCTGCGGCTAACAGCTCTGTTCCCATAAGGGACCAGGTTCCTGAACTGATGTACAAAACATCCTCCTCATTGCTCGGCACAGCAACAACTGCCGAAGCCGTATCATGGGTTGGCGGGAGCACCACCTTACAGCTATATCCCACCTTCTGTTCGATTTCCGGCTTTAAGCTTCCGAGCTCATATCCCGGTGTACGAACCTCCTGAAAAATCTTTCTTGGATATCCCAATTGTTCAATCAGCTTATAATCCCAATCCTTGGTATCCGGATTCATAAGCTGTCCGGTTGTGGCATTTGTGTATTCCTGAGCCTTCTTACCGGTAAGTAAAAAGTGAAAATAGTCCGGAATCATAAGAAGTGCACTGGCCTTTTCTAAGTATTCCGGCTTCTTTACTTTGAGCGCCATAAGCTGGTAAATGGTGTTGAACATCTGCTTCTGAATTCCGGTTCTTCCGTATAATACGTCTTCCGAAACAATCTGGTATACCTCATCATCCATTCCCTTGGTTCTGCTGTCACGGTAGGCAACCGCATTACCGATTCTCTCATCCTTCTCATCCAACAGAACGAAGTCTACCCCCCAGGTGTCAATTCCCATACTTACCGGAATTTTGCCAAGCTCGGTACATTTTTTCATACCGGTGAGAATTTCTTCGAAAAGCTTATCCACGTCCCAGACCTTTTCTCCATCCTTCTCTACCATTCCGTTTGGAAAGCGGTAAATTTCTTCAAGGATGATTCTGCCATCTTCCATATGGGAAAGAATGTGCCTTCCGCTTGAAGCCCCAATATCTACTGCTAAATAATATGTACTCATTTTCTTCTCCTTTCGTAAATGTGATACACGAACACATCTCGACATTATCAGTATACGCATATAAACGGGAAAAGAAAAGGACACTTTTTGTTTAAAAAAGTGTCCTTATTTGCCTATGTATATTTACTGTATTGATCCGTTTTCCGGAATCGCATTCACAAGCTGTTCGAGCTTTGCAATCAATTTGTCGGATAATGCCTTTGCCTCATCATAGATCTGTGATGCCCTCGCATAATCCTCCGCAAACATTGCTTCGATGACCTGTGACCCCATCTTATGAAGCTTCTCATGCTCTGCTCCGATTGCATCCCATATCTGTTTCATCGCCGGATCATTCGGCTGGACAGATAAATAAAAATGTCCGAACTTACACTTGGTGCCATCTACCTGGAAAGGAATAATCATTCTGCTTTCAATAATATTACCAAGCTTGGCAACCCATCCCTTATGGGCCTCGATTGCTGCGGAAAAATACTCCTTTAACTCTTTTTGACTAAGGGCATAAAATGCATCTGATGACATTTTGCCCATCCTTGCAAGAATATTGTCTACGCCTTTTTCGATACCGCCAAGTGGTTTGATTGCCTCTGTACAATTGTCTCCAATCGCCTTCAGTCCACCGGTGTCCTGCTCTAAAACGGCACACTCTTCTTCAATTTCAGCAGCCTTTGCCTCAATCTCGTTCATGGAACTGCTGATTTCCTCGCTGACTGCCGCAAGATTGCTGATACTATCCGTAATACCCGCCATATGCTCCTGATTTTCTTCGTTCAAATTCCATACATCATTGATCCGCGAGTTTACTTCTTCTAAGGATTCGATTGCCTGCGCTACGCTGTTTGCACTCTCTTCTGTTGCCTGTTGTACCCGAACAACAAATTGTCCCATGTTATCTGTCAGACTCTTTGTTTCATCCGCAAGTGCACGAATCTCATCTGCTACAACAGCAAATCCTCTTCCTGCCTCACCAGCTCTTGCCGCCTCAATGGATGCGTTAAGGGAAAGCAGATTCGTCTGGGTTGAAATCGCATTTATGGACCCAATGACTTCATTCATGCTGTTGATAATCTCTGTAAGCTGATTCATGTCCTCATGCATCTTCTGGGAGATATCAATGGTGTTTTCCGAAAGCTTACGAATTGCTGTAAGCCCCTGCTGACTTGTATCAATTTTCTGATAGATATTTGTAGATTCTTCCGACACCTTAATAATGGTACTTGTCAGATCCTCATGACGTCCTGCAACGATTCCTGCAACCTCGGTTGAATCTGCCGCTGCGCCATGAATGCTCTTTGTCGCCTCCGCAACACTCTCTGCAATCTGCAAAAGCTGCTCTGTATAGAACTTGATTTCCAGATCAAGAGCGCTGATTTCAGCTACCGCATTTACATTCAGGTTGTAAATCTCTGCAAATGCATCCCGTCCCACAATAAGACGATTATGAATGTCGGAAATTTCCGGCAACGAAGAGTAGTCTGCACTTTCCATTTTTGAAAGAGAATTCAGCATCTTAACATCAATTTTTTTCTTCACAATAAAAGCCCCCTCATATGTAAAACTTACGTACTTATTCTCCAAAAATTACCTTCTTCGATTATATCATTTTATCAGACATTTTCAAATATATTATCCAAATTGTACCTATTTTTTCGTCTGCTCTCTATGCCGTTCTACCCATTCGATTTCTCCGGTACAGATAATAGATTGTTATTGCTACCGCACAGATGAACCAGCTTACCGGATAACAGTATAAAATAACATCCAGATTGCCCAGAGGCGTCAGGGTAAATATCCAGATTGCACGAAGAGCGCAGATTCCGGTGATGTTAATAATCGTTGGAATCAGCGTATCTCCCTGAGCCCGAAGGGATGCACTGAAAATCTCGATAAAGGTAAAAAGTACATAAGTCGGTGAAATAACCATCATCATATGAGCCCCAATTTCAAGTACATTTGCATCCGTTGTAAACAGATATAGCAGATATCTTCCAATTGTACACATCATGATGCTCATTCCGATTGCGGCTGCCATAGCCATATAGAGAACGGTTCTTGTTCCCTTTTTTACACGGTCAAAATTTCCTGCCCCTAAATTTTGTCCCACAAAGGTGGTTGCCGCAATTCCAAAGGAGCCGTTGATCATCCAGAACAGGACATCTAGCTTTCCATAAGCCGTCCATGCTGCCATGGTATTTACCCCGAAGAGATTAATGGCCGATTGGATAAACATATTCGAGATGCTGTACGTCGAAGACTGTACTGCGGACGGAACCCCGATCTTTAGCATATTCTTTAAAATTTGCGGATGAATGCGTATGTCCTTCATGGTAAGTGTTAATCCTTTCGTCCGGTGCATCAGGCATTCTGTAATCAGTATCGTACTGACAGCCTGTGCAATCAATGTTGCGAGGGCAACACCGAGAACTCCCAACTGAAAGATTAAGACAAAAACCAAGTCCAGAATGATATTGACAAAGGTACACACAATCAGAAAATAGAGCGGTCTTTTCGAATCTCCGATTGCCCTAAGAATTGCCGATCCCATGTTGTACAAAAAGACAAAGACTAATCCTGCAAAATAGATTCGGACATAGAGCGTCGACTGTTCCATTAGCTCTTCCGGTGTATGCATAAGGTGCAGCAGATTCGGCGCAAATAACACACCGATTAGTCCAAAGAAAAGCCCGCCCACAATTCCAAAGGCGTAGGTGGTGTGCAGGCCCTTTTGCAGCTCCTCCGTCTTTTTTGCGCCAAAATACTGGGAAATCATAACCGTACATCCGGCACTGAGTCCCGAAAAAAATCCCACCACCAAATTGATAATAATTGCGGAAGATCCTCCCACACTTGACAATGCAAGCTTTCCCGCAAAACGCCCCACAATGATTGCATCTATGGTATTATAAAGTTGTTGAAAAAAAGTTCCAAGCAGGATTGGGAAAAAGAAAACCAATATCTGTTTCCAAATCGTTCCTGTCAGAATTTTATTCTCCTGTTCCATCATTTACGTACTCTCTTTATCACTTTTCATCCTACAATTTTCCGATAAGATATTCCTGCGCTTTATTTCTAAGGAAAATTGGAAGTGTTTCTATCCCAGCTTCCACTTCTATGGTCTGTCCACCCTCGTATACACTTCCATCATTTGCAAGAGTCCACGTTGCCCCCTTCGGAAGATAGACACTGCGTTTCATTTCATGCTCATAACAGACAGGCGCAACCAGAATATCCCCTCCAAACATGTAGCTGTCCCAGATATCATAGGTTCTTTCGTCTTCTGGAAATTCGAAAAACATCGGGCGCATAACCGGAGCCGCATTCTTATGTGCCTCCTCCATTATGCTCCTTATATATTCTTTCATGGAAAGGCGGATTCGAATGAATTTTGTCATAATCCTCTCATTCTCTTCCCCATAGCTCCAGATTTCATTATCTGCTCCGGTCTGCTCTCTAATCTCACCTGCGGCGTTTACAATCTGCTCTACCGGTTGTCTGCAGCCATGGATGCGCATAACCGGACAGAAGGTTCCGAACTGGAACCACCGAATGAGTAATTCTTTAAAATCTTCGCTTCTGACATCCCCTGCATGGAACCCACCAATGTCTGTGGTCCACCATGGAATGCCTGCAATTCCCATATGTAGTCCCGCACAAATCTGTTTTCGGAAATCCTCATAGGTTGACATGATATCCCCGGACCATACAAGCGCACCATAACGCTGGGAGCCCAGCCAAGCGCAACGAATCAGGTTTACGATATCCTCCTGACCGTTTGCCCTCTGCCCCTCATAAAAAAGTCTTGCATATTCTCTTGGATAGATATTTCCAATCTCCGATACACTTCCCGCGTAATATCTGTACTGCTCGAAATCATAGGTTCCGAATTCCGGCTCCGCCTCGTCCAGCCAGAAGGTCCGTATGCCCAGATCCGCGTAGTTTTTCTTGATTTTATCCCAGACATACGCTCTGGTACGGGGATTGGTGGCATCCATAAACACGTTATTTCCGTGAAAAATCATCTGCGCGTCGATTCCACCGTTATTTCTTACCAGAAGTCCCTGCTGACGCATCTCTTCATAGTTTTCACTTCGCCAGTCCACCTGAGGCCAGATGGACACCATGGTTTCTATTCCCATGTCGTGAAGCTTTTGCACCATGGTCTTTGGATCTTCAAAATATTCCGGGTCGAATCTAAAATCCCCACATCTTGGCCAGTGGTAATAGTCAATCACCAGCACATCCACCGGAATATCACGTTTCCTGTATTCCTCTGCAATGCTTAACACCTGCTTTTGATTGTAGTATCGAAGCTTGCACTGCCAGAAGCCAAGTCCGTATTCCGGCATCATGGGAACCGTACCAACCGCCTTCCCGAAATGCTCCATAATCTCCTTCGGCGTATCTCCTGCAGTAATCCAGTAATCCAGCTTTTTCGTCACGTTGGCTTCCCATTCTGTGGTATTTTTTCCAAAATGAACCGCTCCGATTGCCGGATTATTCCACATAAAACCATAGCCGGCACTGGATAAATAAAATGGAACACTCGCCTGAGAATTGCGATGTGCCAGTTCCAGATTACAGCCCTTCAAATCAAAGATTTCCTGCTGGTACTGTCCCATTCCGTAAATCTTCTCATCCTCGTTACCAACAAAGGAAGCCTTCAGATAGAACTCCCCACCAGAAAGCGGTCGAAAATACCTCGCACGCTTTTGAAGTGCTCCACCGTTTGGAATCTCAGACAAAAGCACTTTCCCCTCTTCATTCTCAAATGTGATACAAAGCGCTTTTCCCCAGCCTTCCACATGAAGCTTTACGGTTATTTTTCCGTTTGTAAGACAGCTGTCCATATCCCCAATCTGAATCTGTGCCTTACACTCCTCCTGTGGCAATAGAGCCGCATTACTGTCCGGAATTTCCCCAAGATATGCTGACTCCACCCGCACACTGTCCTCTCCCCAGGGACTTATGCGAACCATCTCACCGTTTTCCCGAAAAATAATACCGCCGTCTTTTTCCTCAAAAAACCTCATAGTCTTCTCCCCCCGTTTCAAAGTTTTCCCAATTTCAAAATTGTAATCGAAAAATCGACAGAAAAACCCACACCGGATTTCCAGTGTGGGCCCCTTGTCTTCATTATAAACTTTTTTCCCTATTTTTCAAATCCCATTTCGGAAAAGTATTCCCGAATGAATTTGCATATTTGAATCAGAATTGTGCAATTTGGCAAGATTTGAGGTGCTAGGACCATCGTATACCTAAAATTCTTGAAAAACAGCTTCAAATTGCGGCTTTTTCGTACGAATTGTATTATTTTGAAGAGAGGATTTCGCTGTATACCTAATATTTGCAATTTCTTAGGTACAGGCTAAAATTGATCCGGCGAAAATATACAATCGACCCCAAAAAGCGCTTAAAATGACGCTTTTTTCATAGATTTTAGGTACTGGAAGAAAATCAACCAGCGAAATAATACAATTTACCAATCAAGCATGAAGCAAAATTCATTTTCAGGAACACAATTCCGAAAAGGGAGTTTTTCAATTGAAATCAGTATGGAAACACAACCGTAAGAAGGAATTTAAAGTCCTCTTCGGCATATACGGAATGAGGAATTTTAGCTGGCATAACCAGTGTCTCTCCCTTCTCTTTCTATTCCAAAATTATACCATCAATAGAAATTGTTACAACCTGCCATGGAAGGAATTTTCCACTCTCGCTGATTGCACGCTTTGCCGCCATCTCAAGTCCACCACAGCATGGTACTTCCATACGCACAATGGTAACGCTTTGAATATCATTATTCCTGATAATTTCCGTAAGCTTTTCACTGTAATCCACATCATCAAGCTTTGGACATCCAACCAGGGTTACCTTTCCACGGATAAAATCCTGGTGAAAGGAGGCATACGCATACGCCGTACAATCTGCTGCAATGAGAAGCTTTGCCCCTTCAAAATATGGCGCTACCACCGGTGCAAGCTTAATCTGAACCGGCCAGTT
>JBJENM010000140.1:0-1700 GCA_051880175.1 Agathobacter sp.
CCTAAAATGAAATCTTTAATTCTACTCTCTTTGTCCCCGGTAGAGTTTACTCTCGCACAGTTGATATTTACTCTTTCATACAAACGTGGTATGGTTATCTTTCCTTCTGACAGCAGTAGAAGGAGGCTCCATATGAGTAAATATATTCCTGGTAATCAAAAACACCTTACCCTGGAGAACCGGATCTATATCCAGAACGAGCTAAATAAAGGCACTTCCTTTAAGGATATTGCCCGCTTTCTGTGCAAAGATCCAACAACCATATCGAAAGAGGTAAAAGCTCACCGTCTGTCAGACTGGTATCACAAAGGCAGCTTTTATAATGCCCATAATTTCTGCATCCACCGGTACCACTGTAAAAAGACCAATGCTTGCGGAAAAATCATTCTATGCGGTATCAAATGCACTTCCTGTCCTACTTGTAATCAAACCTGTAAGGATTTTGAGAAAGAACGCTGTAACCGGCTTGACAAGGCACCCTATGTCTGCAATGGCTGCCCAAAACAAATCAATCATTGCACCATTGCCCACAAATATACATACAATGCCAGAGCTGCTCACAGAAAATACGTTGAAAAACTTCAGGCTTCCCGCAGTGGCATAAACATGACAAAAAGAGAACTCCATCAGAAAGACAAGATCATCTCACCTCTGATTGAGCAGGGTCAGTCCCCTTACCAGATCCTGACAAATCATCCGGAACTGAACATGTCGGTACGCAGTATGTATACCTATCTGGATCTCGGACTTTTTACTGCGAGAAATGTGGACTTAAAACGCAAGGTTTCTTTCAAGCCCAGAAAATGCCATAAGACGCAGATCAAAGACCGGTCCATATTTAATAACAGACTATACAGTGATTTTTGCGATCTTGGTCTTACCTCATTTGTAGAAATGGATACAGTGCATTCCTCCAGAGAATCAAAAAAGACCCTGCTGACCATGTTTTTCACACAAGAAAAACTGTTCCTTGCTTTTCTCATGAACCGCTGCACAGCAGGTGCTGTACGCCTTGTGTTTGACCGCCTGGAAAAGCGTATGGGAACCGATGAATTCCTCTCAGTTTTTGAATATATCCTGACAGACAGGGGTTCAGAATTCGGCAATCCAGACGCACTGGAAACAAGTATCAATGACACCCGGCGCTCTCATATTTATTACTGTGATCCTATGCGGAGTGGTCAGAAAGGCGGTCTGGAGCAGGCACATACCATGCTCCGTATGGTTCTGCCAAAAGGAACCAGCTTTGAGTTTCTTACGCAATGGGATGTAAATCTAATCGTCAATCATATCAACTCCACACCCCGCGAAATTTTGGGTGGGAGAACGCCTTACAACGTAGCACTTGAAACGCTTGGCGAAGATGTACTGAAAGCATTTCAGCTTAGGTCGATTGCTCCCGACGAGGTCAATCTGACACCTAAGCTGATCCGCTTCAACCAATAATCTAATCGAAAAAATCTGCTGTCAGACTGGAAGTAAACAATTCACATTTTTTGAATGCGGCCGGTGGAATTCAGTCTCGCACACTGAATCGCAGTGGCCTGTTTGCCATGCCTAAAAATGAAGTTTTTTTCGAAAAGATAATTTAATTGTAACAGAAAATCAGCCATCGTGCCAAAAAAACAATTATAAATCAAGATATTTTAAAAGTGCGATGGAATTTAATCTTGCACTGGAATTTACTTTTTCAAGTCAGC
>JBJENM010000141.1:0-7384 GCA_051880175.1 Agathobacter sp.
CTTGAGTTTCCGCAGTTTTATCCACACTCCCCTGATTTTGATAGTATCATTATTAACAACTTTCAAAAAATACCCAAAATATAAGGAATCTTCTTTCTTTTTGATGTATAATTTAATCACCACAAAAAAACCATACTAAACAAAAAAGAAGGAGGATTCCCTGTGGTTAATTTTACATCAAATACTTATATTTTGAAAAGAAAAATTTTAACATTTGTAAAAAAATTTTCAACTCAGCTTTCAAGACCCGAAAAGAAATTCATCTCTGACATCACTTATGGCATGTTGGCTTCTGGAAGCTGCCTCTTGACAGATATCGCAGACCAGCTTCACGAATCTACTAAAAAGATTAACACTGTTGACCGCCTCTCCAGGCACTTGGAAAAGGGGGCTCCGGCATCCGCTGTTGACTCTTACCTTCAGGTTATCAAAAAATGGGTTCCCGCAGAGCCGGTTATACATATCGATGACAGTGATGTTGTAAAACCGGACGGATATAAATTCGAGTCCCTTGGTATTGTCAGGGATGGATCTGAAAGTACTTCTTCCAAAAATGTTTATAAAAAGGGGTATCATGTTACGGAAGCCTGTGTACTTACAACCAGCAATCATCCTGTGAGTATTTTTTCAAAAATACATTCTTCAGCCGAAAAAGGTTATAAATCCGCCAACGCGATCACTTTCCAGGCAATGGAACAGGGTGCCGCACTCTTCGGAAAAGCAACCTTCGCCATGGATCGTGGTTACGATGATAACAAGATGTTTCTAAAACTGGATGAACTGGGACAGGATTACGTAATTCGTCTCAAATCCAACCGCAACCTTTTGTATCACAATAAATGGACACCGGCTACAGAATTGTGTAACCGCCGGAAAGGCAGGTTTAAAACAAATGTGTTCTATAAAGGCAAAGACCATGATGCTTACCTTTCACATGTAAAAGTACAGATTACTGCATCCAGAAAAAATATTTATCTGGTGCTTGTTTATGGTATTACAGAACATCCCATGATGCTTGCTACCAACAAAGAAATCAAATCCAAAGAGGATGTAGTCAAAGTAGCAAGAATCTATTTTTCGCGTTGGAAAATAGAAGAATATTTCCGCTGTAAAAAGCAGATGTTCCAGTTTGAAAATTTTCGAGTAAGAAAGCTTACCGCAATCAACGCACTTAATTTTTATATCACCTTGTGCATGGCATTCCTGGCTTTGATTTCACTGGAATCCGAAACCAGTGCACTTAAGGTTTCCATTATACAGAAAGCAGATCCGATAAAGAAAAAAGTACATTTCTGCTATTACCGGCTGGCAAAGGGTATCTCCGGTATACTCTCGTATGCAAAAGAAGGTGTCAGGCTTTGGTTTCGGACAAAACGTCCGGCATACCGTCAACTTTGCCTCAAGCTAGTCGTTTGAATAGATAAAAGAATACGTCTCCCAAAGTCCGGTTCCGGCGGGGCTTATTAAAGTGCCTCTGTTCACAGGACTGCCGTTCAACACCTTTCAAAAAATCGGCAGATTGGCACTTTGGGAAGCTGTATTCATTTTGAAATTACAATTTGCGGAAACTCAAGAGAATTTGTCGTTACTTTCATTTCCAAATCAGTTGAAGAATTATAAAAAATATGCTACTCTACATATAATATTTTAATCCCTGTTTGCATTGGAGGAGCAGCTTATGAGTAAATTAAATCTTGCAGTTATTTTCGGCGGACAGTCATCAGAACATGACATTTCCTGTATTTCGGTACAGACGGTAGCAAAAGCGATTCATCAGGATACATATGATGTCACATATATTGGAATTACAAAGGAGGGGCACTGGCTTTTGGCAGATTCCCTGGCAAGCATTGAGGATGGAAGCTGGCGCAGTTCGGATACTTCTGCCATTCTCTCACCGGATGCCACCAGAAAAGAGCTGATTCTGTCCTCCCCGCATGGTGTGACCACAAAGAAGATTGACGTAATTTTTCCTGTCCTGCATGGAATGTATGGAGAAGATGGAACCATTCAGGGATTGTTTGAAATGGCACAGATCCCTTATGTAGGCTGTGGTGTGCTTGCATCGGCAGCGGGAATGGATAAAGTATATACGAAGATTATTGTAGATGATTTAGGGATTCATCAGGCAGATTATGTTCTGGTTCGTGCGGCAGACGTGGAGGAAGCAGAGACAGACAGCAGTCTCATGGATATTCAGGTGAAAAGGGTGGAAGATAAATTAAACTATCCTGTATTTATCAAGCCAAGTAAGGCGGGTTCCTCTAAAGGAGTTTCCAAGGCACATAACAGAGAGGAGCTAATTGCAGGTTTGAAGCTTGCGGCACAGCATGATACCAAGATATTGGTGGAACGCAACATTGTGGGCAGAGAGATTGAGTGTGCGGTGCTGGGAAGTGCGGCGAAGGTAGAGGCATCTGGTGTAGGGGAAATTTTAGCTGCGGCTGAATTCTATGATTTTGATGCAAAGTATACCAATGCAGAATCCAAAACCGTCATATCTCCAGAACTTCCGGAGGGAAAAACGGAGGAAATCCGCAATGCCGCAAAGGCAATCTTTGCAGCTTTAGATGGATATGGATTATCCAGGGTGGACTTTTTCTTAGAGAAGGATACCAACAAGGTTATCTTTAATGAAATCAATACCCTTCCTGGTTTTACTTCTATTAGTATGTACCCGATGCTTTGGAGAGCACAGGGACTGGATATTGAGGAACTGGTAGAGAAGCAGATACAGCTTGCCCTTGTGAGAAAATATTGAGACTATATTTATCGGTAATTGCGAACCACTGTTTTGCAATTACCGATGGTATGATGGAAAAGAGGAAAATTATGAATAATCCGATTGGAGTGTTTGATTCCGGAGTCGGAGGACTTACCGTGGCACGGGAAATCATGCGTCAGCTTCCAAATGAGGATCTGGTGTATTTTGGAGATACTGCCCGGGTGCCGTATGGCTCCAAATCAAAGAAAACTGTTTTAAAATACAGCAGACAGATTGTGCGTTTTCTGCGGACAAAGAATGTCAAGGCGATTGTGGTGGCGTGTAATACCGCCAGTGCACTGGCATTGGATGAGATTGCAAAGGAGATTGACATCCCGATTATCGGAGTGGTAAAACCGGGGGCAAAGATGGCAGTAGAAACAACAAAGACCGGCAATATCGGAGTCATTGGAACAGCAGGAACCATCAAATCCGGCATTTATAATGACTATATCCGTGAACTGGATTCGGAGGTGACGGTAGTCAGCAGAGCCTGTCCTTTATTTGTTCCACTGGTGGAAGAAGGTCTTTTGGAAGACCGGGTAACGGATGATATTGTGGCAAGATACTTGCAGGAAATGAAAGAGTATCATGTGGATGTCTTAGTGCTTGGCTGTACTCATTATCCGTTGATACGAAACACTATCAAGCGTTTTATGGGTGAGGGTGTGCATCTTGTAAATCCTGCCTTTGAAACGGCAAAGAGTTTGAAAGAATTATTGACCGAGCAGGGAATTCTCAATACCAGTAAACACAAACCGGAATATGAATACTATGTCAGTGACGGAGTGGAATCCTTCATTTCCTTTGCAGACAGTGTGCTGCCATGTCATGTGACGGATACGCAGGTTGTGGATATTGAGAGCTACTAAGGAATGTTAGCTGGGTAATGTTATTGTATATTTCATTGCAAACATAACATAGCTTGTATATTTTAATTAAGTTGAAGGCAAATAGAAAGACAGGAGCAATAATACATGACGAAGGACGTGTTGATTACCATATCCGGAATGCAGTTTGACCTGGAGGATGAACCAATTGAACTGATGATACCGGGAACCTATTATTTGAAAAACGGCAAACATTATGTGATGTATGAGGAGCAGCCGGAAGAGAGTGAACCTGTCACAAAGAATCTTGTAAAGTTTCATGATGGGCATTTTGAAATGACCAAAAAGGGCGGTAATAATTCCTTTCTGATGTTTGACCTGGATAAGAAAACTTCCACTGTGTATCAGACTGTAGCCGGTCCCCTGCAGATTGATACTGTAACCCATGGACTGACCATTGAGGAGACAGAAGATGAGCTGCGTGTAAATGTAAAATATGCATTGGATATTAATTATAATTTTGTTTCCGAGTGTGAAGTGAATTTCAAGGTGAAAGCAAGATAAACCCAGCATGAAAGCCAGATGAAAACAGCATGAGGTTCGATGAATGAGAAAATCAGGGTAAAAGCAAGATGAAAAAGAAAAAAGGGCAGACGCCCAGGTTTTTTGAAAACTACAAATTTGAACAGTTTCTTGGCATAGAAAGTACAGAAATTGTGTATAACAACCGATACAATGACGATTATTACCGGTATGAGCCTACCAGCTACAGTGGGCTCATTTGTGCTTTTGATGAGCTGGAACAGGTGATGACAAAATATGACAGGCTTGTGGATTTTGGATGTGGCAAAGGAAGAGTGCTATTCTATGTCAATCAGCGGTTCCGATGTGAGGTCTGTGGTATTGAGGTAGACGAGGAGCTCTACCAAACTGCACTGGATAACCGTGCCTATTACAATACACAGTTTCGGGATACTACGGATAAGATAGAGATTATCAATGGTAAGGCAGAAGAATATGAGATTCATCCGGAGGATAATTTTTTCTATTTTTTTAATCCCTTTGAGATTAATATTTTTGAGCAGGTTATTGATCATATAATGGAAAGTGTGGAGAAACATCCACGGCGGATTTTTGTTATGATGTATTATCCTAAGGAGGAATACCGGCTTCATATGAAATATAAACATTTCCGCCTTTACGCCATTGCAAAGCTGCCGACCTATGAGATGGATTGGGATGAAAAGGTGGTCATTTATGAGTATGGGGCACCACCTGAAGCAGAGTGAGGGGATTGGCGAAAAGTAATTTAAGATGAAATTTTCTGTGGAATATCTATCCGCACGTCTGCAAATATGTTATAATAGGATTACTTAAAATACATGGTGGCTGGAAAGGAGAAGAACTATGACACAGGAAGAAAAGATTGACGCATTACTGGAGATTGTAAAGGATATGAAGGCGCAGCTTGATAAACAGGATGAGCAGCTTGCATATGTGGTTGCCCGTCTGGATCACATGAGAGACAGGGCTCACGAAAAGAGAGAGCAGCAGACAGCATGGCCTCAGTAATTTTTTAGAAAAGAGCGAGAGGTACATTGCCCGATAGAGGATTTTGGGTTTCCCTTGTCGGGTGATGGTTACCGAAGGAGACAGATAATCAGCTATGAAAGAAAAGAATTTATTGCGTAAAGAAATTGAAAAATATATGACAATCCCATTTTATCTGGTCATTTTACTGCTGATCATGAATGGAATTGTATATGGGATTGATACGACCAGTGGAGCAGTGGTATCCGTGTTTATTGCGGCATATCTGGGAAGTGCCGGATATATTTATTTTCGGAAACGTCCGAATATTATGTCGGATCTGGTGGCATTTTCTTTTGCACATGGCTCTGTTCAGAGTGAGCTGATTAAGGAGCTTTCTGTTCCTTATACACTGGTGGATAGCAATGGCCGCGTATTGTGGAGCAATAAGGCATTTTACGATACAGTGAAAAGCGATAAGCAGCATATGCGTAAGCATATTCAACATATTTTTACGGATATTACACTGGAACTTTTGCAGATGGAACCGGAGGATGAGGGGCAGAGAAGTATCCATATCTTTCAGGCAGAACGTAATTACCGGGTGGAAATCCGCAAAGTGGCAGTACAGGATTTGCTGTCTGCGGAAATGACAGAAGACGCCGATGATCAGGAGGCTCTTTTTGCAATTTATCTCTATGATGAGACAGAGCTGGTGGAGGCATTGGCGGAGAAGGAGAAGATTAAACTCGTTGCAGGACATATCTATATTGACAATTATGAGGAAGCAATGGACTCTATCGAGGAAGTGAGACGCTCGCTTTTAGTGGCATTGATTGACCGGAAAATTACCAAATACATGCAGACGGCAGATGCCATTATTAAGAAACTGGAAAAGGATAAGTATATTTTTGTCTGTCAGCAGCAACATCTGGAGCGGCTGCAGCAGGGGAAATTCTCCCTGTTAGATGAAGTGAGAAGCATTAACATTGGTAATGAAACACCGGTTACCTTAAGTATTGCAGTGGGTATCGACCCGGATGACGATAATTACACCACTTCTTATGAGTACTCGCATATGGCGATGGACTTGGCTCTCGGCCGTGGTGGTGACCAGGCTGTCATCAAAAAAGGAGATAAGATTATTTATTATGGCGGCAAGACCCAGTCCGCAGAGAAGAATACCCGTGTAAAGGCACGTGTGAAGGCACATGCATTAAAGGAAATGCTGATTACGAAGGATCAGGTTATTATCATGGGTCACAAGAAGCCGGATATTGACTGTTTAGGTTCAGCAATCGGAATTTACCGGTTAGCAACCATGATGGATAAAAAGGCGCATATTGTAATCAACGAGGTTACGAGCTCCGTCCGTCCTGCCATGAATAATTTTATGGGAAGTAATGTGTATCCGGATGATATGTTCTACAACAGTGAGCAGGCATTAGAAGCTGTAGACCCGAATACCGTTGTGATTGTGGTGGATGTAAACCGTCCGCATTATACAGAGTGTGAAGAATTGCTGGCACATACTAGAAATATTGTCGTGATTGATCATCATAGACAGACAGGTGAGATTATTGACAACGCAACACTTTCTTATATCGAACCTTACGCATCCTCTGCCTGTGAAATGGTGGCAGAGATTTTGCAGTACAGTATGGATAAACCAAAGCTGCGTCCGGCAGAGGCGGATGCAATGTATGCGGGAATTTTGGTGGATACCGATAATTTCGTGACCAAGACAGGTGTGCGAACCTTTGAGGCGGCATCCTTTCTTCGTAAATCCGGTGCCGATATGACCAGAGTACGGAAGGCGTATCGCTCTGATTTGGAAAGCTATCAACAGCTTTCAGAGGGTGTGGCAAGAGCCGAGATTTTCATGGACAATTTTGCCATTTCGGATGTGCCTACAGAAGGTGTAGACAGCCCGACAGTATTGGCGGCGAAGGTGGCGAATGATTTATTGGATGTGGAAAATGTCCGTGCATCCTTTGTGCTTTCTAAGATTGATAATGTGGTATATATCAGTGCCAGATCCATTGATGATGTCAATGTCCAGGTTATTATGGAACAGTTTGGCGGCGGTGGACATGGAACCGTGGCAGGTGCCCAGCTTGAAGATGTGACCATTGATGAAGCAAAACAGCAGATTCGCGAGCTGCTGGAACAGATGCGGGCAGATGGAGATTTTTAAAGGAAAATTAGGTAATTGCGAAACAATTACTCTGTGTAATACGTATTGTGAATATACACCAGC
>JBJENM010000142.1:0-1684 GCA_051880175.1 Agathobacter sp.
TTATTAAAAAGTCAGCTGAAAAAGTTGCAAATTTAAAGTTTAAGGCAGGTGAGCATGAATGATAAAATGCCCAAAGTGTGGAAATGAAATGGAATTTTACACAAAAGAACGATATAAAGGCACTTGTAATGCTTATTTTAGAGCTTATGGCGCAGATGCCGAAAACGGTAGTATGTATGATAATGCAGAGCACAGCTACAGAAGTAAATTTATATTTTGTGCGGAATGTGATGCGAGAGTAGATACAATAGACAGATTAGTTGATTATTGAGGGCAGGTGAGCAGGAATGAGAACGATATTCGATTTTGAGAATCACGGAAATGAAGCCTGCATGAGATTGCAACTGTGGAAAGTGTGCGGTAAATGCTGGAATAATAACGATGGTGGAAAATGGTGCAAGGAAGAATGCAGAAGAGATGATAAAGAAAAAGAAGGAGGAAATGCCTGACCCCAGTAAACTGGGTTTTGTGCAAGGTTGATTTTAATGCACAAGTAAAATTCCTGATAACTGCGTGAAATCGAGTAGCATGGGAGGACACAGAGAATTGCCGTTGCCGGAGTAAGGTAATGGCTGGCATGAAACATATTGTTTTATTTAGCGGAGGAACAAGCAGTGCGTATGTAGCATATATGGTCCTGCAGGAGCAGAAAAAGGAAGATGTGGTACTATTGCATACGCCAACATATAGCGAAAACCATGACGCAGATACATTCAGACATAGCGTAGCAAGATATTTAGGTATGCCTATAACAGAATGGGGAGACGGAAGAAACCTGTGGGAACTCATAAAAGATAATAACTGCATTCCGGGATATTTCGTTCCATTCTGCACACAGCAACTAAAGCAAAAGATGAAAGAGGAATACTATAAATATCTTGCTGAAATCGGCGAAGACTTCATCGAATATGTTGGATTTGGAGCGGAAGAGTGGAAAAGAGTACAACGATCCTATGCGAGGAATGAAGTCATAGGCAGGAAGGTGAGGTTTCCGATATTTGATGCGAAAATCCCCGGAGATGAAATCAAAAGAATCATCGTAGATGAATGGGGAATACCACTTCCAAAAGCCTATGAAGATCTAAATCACAACAACTGCATACCATGTTTTAAAGCTGGTAAAGCCGCATGGAGAGTATATTGGGATAAATATCCTGAGCAGTTCGAAAAAGCGGTTCAGGCAGAAAAAGAAGTCGGATACACAGTATTCAAGGGTGAAACGCTTGAAGAAATCGCTGAAAAATGGAAAAACGATAGAGAAGAAGAAGCACTGCAGGTGAGCTTTGCGGAACTGCCTTGCGAGTGCTGGATATGAGAGGTAAAGGAATGACAGAACGATGTGAAAACTGCAAATACTTTTTTAAATCTATGGAGAGATACAGTAAAGATGGGTTTTGCAGAAGATTTCCGCAGAGAATCGTAAAATATGTGAGTGACTGGTGCGGAGAATGGAGGGAGAAGAAATGACAAATGCAGACAGAATCAGAAGTATGACAAACGATGAGTTATACGAATTTTTAAGCATGTTTGAAGTTGGAGATATTGATTATTCGGTGACATTTTGCGACATGTGCGAAAAAGGCGGAAACACATTAGGCTTAGACTGTGACGGTTGCAGACGGCATTGGCTTAAATCGGATGCAGATGACTATAACGGATTAAATCAGCATTTTAAGGCAGGTGA
>JBJENM010000143.1:0-7355 GCA_051880175.1 Agathobacter sp.
AGTTTTTGTATTATAATAGAAATATTGAAATGGCATAGGAGTATTTGGCGTGAAAAGGAAGAGAACATATGCCGCGCTTCTTATGGGAATGGCGGCATTTTTAAGCGGATGTGGGGTAGGAAACCCCAAAGAGGCAGACCCGGCGCTGGAGACGGTAACAGAAGTGACCGCAGAGTCCCAAGATGAGACAGTAACTGAGACAGTAAGTGAGGCAGTAGCTGAATTCGTAATTGAAGCAGAGACGCAAAGCGGGAAAAGTGAATCCGAAAGCTATGATTTTTCTATCTGCTTTGCCGGGGATATCAGTCTGGCGGATGATGCGGTCACCACCCAGACCATGAAAGCCAGCGAGAACGGAGTATATGACTGCATATCAAAGGAACTGATTGAAGTAATGCAGAGTGCAGATATTATGTGCCTCAATAATGAATTTACCTACAGCACAAACGGCTCTCCTATGGAAGGGAAAATGTACACCTTCCGTGGAAATCCGGAAAATGTAAATGTCCTGAAGGAGCTTGGCGTAGATGTGGTAAACCTTGCAAACAATCATGTGTACGATTACGGAAAACAGGCATTGTTAGATACCTTTGATACCTTAGATGAGGCAGAGATTCCATTTTTCGGAGCCGGAAGGAATTTAGAAGAGGCTACGGAGCCATACTATGTAGAGATTGATGGAAAGGTGATTGCATTTGTGGCGGCTTCCCGGGCAGAGAAGAATAAAATGACCCCACAGGCAACGGAAGATTCCCCGGGAATTCTGCGCTGCTATGACACAACACTATTTGTAGATGAAATTAGGGAAGCAAAAGAGAATGCGGATCTTGTGCTGGCATATGTACATTGGGGAACCGAGTATAGTGACCAACTGGAAGAGGTGCAGCAGGATACCGCAAGGGAGTATCTGGATGCAGGAGCGGATGTTATTATCGGCGCCCATCCCCATTGTCTTCAGGGAATGGAATATTACGACGGAAAGCCAATCATATACAGTCTCGGCAACTATTGGTTCAACAATAAGACACTGGATACGATGCTGCTTAATCTGCATTTTTCCGGGGATGGGGATTCAGACAACCTGGAGGTTTCCATCGTGCCGGCACTTCAGACCGGCTGTCGGACTTACTACGTGAGTGACCCGGATGAGCAGGAGGCGTTGTATTCCTACCTGGAGAGTATTTCCATCAATGTGGATATCGATGAGAACGGTGTATTAAGCGAAACGGTAAAGGAATAAAGGAAAGTATGAAGGAAGATCGGGAAAGGACCTACATCTGCATAGATTTAAAATCATTTTACGCATCTGTGGAATGTGTGGAGCGTGGTCTTGACCCTCTTACCACAAGACTTGTGGTGGCAGACCCGGATAGGACAGAGAAAACCATCTGTCTTGCCATTTCCCCTGCGATGAAGGCGCTTGGGATAAAAAACCGATGCCGTGTATTTGAGATTCCAAAGAATATTTCTTATATTATGGCGACTCCGAGAATGAAAAAGTATATCGACTATTCAGCGGATATCTACTCGATTTACCTAAAGTACATTTCTAAGGACGATATTCACGTGTATTCCATCGATGAGGCATTTTTAGATGTGTCGGATTACCTGGGACTGTATCAGATGTCGGCAAAGGAGTTGGGGAAGACAATCATGCAGGATGTTTTTGAAACCACGGGGATTACCGCGACCTGCGGAATCGGAACCAATCTGTATCTGGCAAAGATTGCTTTGGATATTACGGCAAAGCATGTGGAGGATCACATCGGCATATTGGATGAGCAAAGCTATCAGAAAACCCTGTGGAATCATAGACCAATCACGGATTTTTGGAGAGTCGGACCGGGAATTGCCAGTCGCCTTTCCAAATACGGAATCTACACCATGGGTCAGGTAGCCCATGCGGATGAGGATATGCTGTATAAGATTTTTGGGATTGATGCAGAGCTTTTGATCGATCATGCCTGGGGAAGAGAAATTACTACGATTGCGGATATCAAGTCTTACAGACCAACCACCAATTGTTTAACCAGCGGGCAGGTGTTAGGATGTGATTATACTGCAAAAAAAGCTTGTATTATTGTAAAAGAAATGGCAGACTTGTTGTGTCTTGATCTTGTAGATAAAGGTCTGGTAACCTCCTCAATTACCTTATCGGTAGGTTATTCCAACCGGGTGGGAGTGGAAAGCTCCCATGGGAGCGTACACCTAGAGGATGCCACCAGCTCTGCCCGAATTATTGTTCCGAAGGTGGAGGAGCTGTATGAAAAAATCGTAAAAAGTGAGTACCCGGTACACAGAGTAAGTATCAGCTTTAACCGTGTTGTAGAAGAGGTGTATCAGCAGTATGGCCTTTTTTCGGACCCGGCTGAGCTGGAACGGGAGAGAAAAATGCAGAAGGCTATGATCGACATTAAGAATAAGTTTGGAAAAAATGCGATACTAAAGGGGATAAATTTGGAGGAAGGTGCCACAACTATGGAGCGCAATCATCAGATCGGAGGACATAGAAGTGGGGAGTAGTGTAAGACCGAAAATGAGCCGGCAGGACCGGGCAAAGCAGTTTATGCCTTTTGCAGCGCTAAAGGGGTATGAGG
Organism: Agathobacter sp.; assembly: GCA_051880175.1. Lineage (GTDB taxonomy): Bacteria > Bacillota > Clostridia > Lachnospirales > Lachnospiraceae > Roseburia. The sequence goes on from JBJENM010000143.1 coordinate 2,598, forward strand.
AAGAACTGAAAAAAAGGGAAAAGATTGTTGTGCCAAGGATTGAGTTGTCCGAGGAGCGAAAGGAAGAACTGGATCAGCAGTTCGCAAAGCTCCGGAAAAAGGATATTGTAACGGCAATCTATTTTTGCAAAGGAGAATATCTGAAGGTAACCGGGATGGTTTCCCGGATAGATGCGGATGCAAGACTTCTTGTGATTGTAAGCACGAAGATTCCATTTGAGGATTTGTATGAAGTTACGTTAGAAAAAAGGGAGGAAGAAAAAGATGGCAGCTACTTGTGAGCAAGCAACTGTTGAAAAGTCAAAGGAGCGTCTGGAAGTATTAGCCCGGATTGAGCAATACGAAAGAGAAGGGCGATTTAGTGAGGATGTAGAAATCGATCCTCCGGGACGGGAATTAAAACCGGATGAGATTGATTATATACCGAAGCCCTGGCGTTTGGACATAAAAATAAAAACAGGAATGACCTATCATCTGGCACGGAAATTCATGAACAAGATGATTGCGCAAAAGCAGCTGGTGATAAAAGAAATTCTTGGGATCGAAAATTACAGAAATTTAAAGAGCGGGGCCATCATAACCTGCAATCATTTTAGTCCTATGGACAGCTTTATTGCACAAATTGTTTATGAGGCTGCAGGGCAGAAAAAAAGAAAGTTCTACCGTGTCATCAACGAGAGCAATTACACGAGCTTTCCGGGCTTTTTTGGAATGCTCATGAGAAATTGTAACACCCTGCCCCTTAGCTCAAACCGGCAGACCATGAAGAAATTTATGAGTGCGGTGGATACCCTGCTTCGCAGGGGACATTTTGTACTCATGTACCCGGAAGGCAGCATGTGGTGGAATTACAGGAAACCAAAACCATTAAAGAGAGGCGCCTATACTTTAGCGGTAAAAAGCAACGTACCGGTTCTTCCGATTTTTATAACCATGGAGGACAGCGATCGCCTGGATGGGGATGGATTCCCTGTACAGGAGTATACGGTTCATGTTGGAAAACCGATTTATCCAAACATGGAACTGGGAAAGCATCAGAGAGCAGATGAACTGTTAGAAAAGAATTATGCACTTTGGAAGGAAATCTATGAAAAGGCATATGGAATTCCGCTTACATATTCCACAGTTCCTTCCACCATAAAAGAATGATATTGTAAAAATTACAAAAATGGTATAGAGTAAAAAATATTGAAGCAAAGAGGCTTTCGGAAATCCTTCCGAAGGTCTCTTTTTTTGAGCAAGAGGAGCATGTGGATTACAAGAAGTGAAGAAGGAGATAAAAGAAAATGAGTATATTTCTGGTGGATGAATACAAGGATATGGAACCCTATGTTCCGGGAGAACAGCCAAAGGATAAGCCATACATCAAGCTGAATGCAAACGAAAGCTCCATGCCGCCTTCCCCAAAGGTTTTTGAGGCAGTTTCCAAAAGTGAAATATGGAATATGAGCTATTACGCAGATCCTCACTGCCACGAATTTCGAAAGGCCGTTGCAGAAGTATATGGTGTGACGGAGGAAGAGGTATTCGTCGGAAACGGTGCGGATGAGGTATTAAGCTTTGTGCTTATGAGCTTTTTCAGGCGGGGAATGAAAATCTATTTTCCGGATATTACTTATGGTTTTTACAGGACCTATGCCAAAACCTATGGACTGGATATGGAAGAAATTCCGGTAAAGGAGGATTTTTCCATTGATATTGAGGACTATATGGATTTGAAGGGAGATATTATTTTTGCCAACCCTAATAACCCAACGGGACTTTCCGTACCGGTTTCTGATATTGAGAGGCTGGTAAAGGTAAATCCGGAAAGAATGGTCATTGTCGACGAAGCCTACGCAGACTACTCCGGGGAAACCTGTCTGCCACTGGCAACAAAATATCCAAACCTTGTGGTGGTAAGAACCTTCTCAAAATCCAGAAATATGGCGGGAACCCATATTGGATTTGCGATTGCTTCCAAAGATATCATTGAAGATATGAATAAGATTAAGTTTTCCTTCAATCCCTTCAATCTGAATTCTGTGACCATGACAGCGGGAATTGCAGCAGTAAAGGACAGTAACTACCTGGATCACTGTGTAAAACAGACCATTACGAACAGGGAGCATTTTAAAGCAGAACTGGAAAAAATAGGCTTTTATGTCATTCCCTCAAAGGCAAATTTTGTATTTTGCTATCATGAGGCAATCCCTTCCTCTGAGCTTTGCCGCAAATTAAAGGAAGAGGGCATCCTTACCAGACACTTTGCCGACGAAAGGCTGGATAAGTATTTGAGAATCACCATCGGAACGGAACAGGAAATGGTAGTTGTGCTTATTGCAATCAAGGAAATCATCCAGGAGGCCACTTGTGAAAAAATCTGATTTGCGGCGAGATTATGGAATGAGCATTTCCTCAAAGGAAGCTGCCGGCATCGGCTTTGCAAAAAGAAAGCCCTGTATATCATCGCAATGATTTTCTTTCAGGAAATCAAACTGCATATCGGTTTCTACACCTTCTGCTGTGATATGAAGTCCTAAGTGCTGGCCCATGCTGATGACATAGTACAGCAGAGTTTCTCCGTTTTGATCTCCGATATGGTCAATCAGACTTTTATCCAGCTTTAAGGTATCAAAGCATCTCATATTCAGAGTAGCAAGGGAGGAATATCCGGTGCCGAAATCATCCATAAGAATCCGGATGCCCGTACTTCTAAAGCGTTCTAACAATCCGCGGATATCCGAAGTCCCTTCCATGGCACTCTCTGTGATCTCCAGTTGTATATAGCCGGAATCGATGCCGACCTCCTGGAGGATAGCCAGATATTTTTCTACAATATCGGAATAATAGAGGGAGGCCCGGCTCAGATTAATGGATACCGGATATATGGTATGCCCCTTAGAAAGCCACTCTGCCTGCTGTCTGCAAACACAGCGGAACATATACTCATCCAGCTTTGCGATCATTCCGTTTTGCTCGAACAGAGGAATAAATCTGCCCGGTGAGATCAGACTGCCGTCTTTATCCCTCCAGCGGACAAGAGCCTCGCTGCCTACGACTTTGCCGGTGGAAACACTATATTTCGGCTGATACCAGACTTCGAACTCGCCTTCTGCAAGAGATTCCTCAAACCGCTCTTCTATCAACTGATCCTGCTGCAGCTTCTCATGGTCCATCTCATTATAGAATACATAGTACTGCTCTTTCTGTGCCTTTGACTGTTCTCTGGCAATCTGGGCTTTGCTGTAAGCATCCTCCAGCTCCTCTGTACCCTGCATCTCATAAATTCCATATCGGGAATGAATTCCTTTGATCTGTAATTCCTTTGCCCGGCTGTTGATGCGGGTGGAAATCCGGTTTAATCGTTCAAGGAAAGAAGCTTTTTCTTCGAGATTTAAGAACATAATAAAGACATCTTCCTGCACATGGGCAGCAAGCTCTTCCTCGCTAAGCTCCTCGGTGAGTATCTGCCAGATATCACAAATCATAAGGTCGCCGGCAGTTTTTCCGGCAGCGATATTGATATTGTTGAAATTCGTGATATCCATGGAAACCATGTAGCCGGGTCTGCTGCGTCTTTTTTTCATGTCGATACGGAATCTGGCAAAATTTGCACCCTTTGTAAGAGCATCTTCATAGGCATAGCGCAGCATCATGTTCTTCTGATCACGGGAAAGCATAATAACAAGAGCAACACCGATAAAAATGAACACAACTACAATAAAGGCCATGCCATACAGACTGCTCTGAACCGGAGAGACTCTGCCTTCCAATACATTTACCGGTATGAGGGTAAGCACGTACCAGGTGATATCCCCATCCATAAGGCTTACGGGGGTACAATAGTAATAGGTTTCCTCGCTGAGATAAAGCTTACCTCCATCGGAGGTATGTTCTTCCATCTGCTTTTGCAGCTTGTATATGGAATCTTCATTACGGGAATCCTGACTTAACACATCCGAAAAAATATTTTCCGACAGCTGAAGGATATCATTTCCCATAGCCACCATAATCTGCCCCTCGCTGTTGATGGCGCAGCTATAACCCTGACCATCAAAACAATCAATCTGCAGGGCGTCATTAAATACTTGTGAATGATAAGTCAGCCCGAATACACCTTCTACATTTCCGTTTTTGTCATAAATGGGAATGGTCATAACATTGACAAGACTGTGGCTTTCTTCTAAAGCGTCACTTAGCACACCGGATATGGTGGACTTTCCTTCCATGCCCCGCACGAAAAATTCACGATAGGACAGATTGGCAACACCGCCATCTGTGGAATAGCTGGTTCCATCCGAAAAACAGTAAGCAAAGCGCTTTAAATCATAGGCTTCCAGAAAGATGGTAAAGGACTGCAGCGTTTCATCTATGGTATCCGGTGTTACCCCCTGCATATTTTCTGAAAGCCCCTGTAACAGCAGATAGTTCGAATTTATTTTATTTTGCAGGGCCAGAGAATTCTGATTTGCAACATCTTCCAGATTTTGCTGCAACTGATTTTCCAGTTCATTAAAAATAATGTAAGAACTGGCCAGAACCGTTACCACAATAGCAAGCAGTGCAGACAGCATAATGATGAACTTTTTCATGTTTACTCTTTTGGTATTTTCGCTCATGTTTATCCTCACATGTTTTCCAGCTTATCTAATGTTAATAATAGCACAAAAAGGTTCCGGAATTCAATCGTACCCGGCAGAAAGGAATATGTGAAATAATATTCCCATTTCGGATTTGTGTTCCTAAGAATGAATTTTGCTATTTGAATCAGAACGT
>JBJENM010000144.1:0-7137 GCA_051880175.1 Agathobacter sp.
AAGAAAAATGGCTCTGGGATGTAAATCCCAGAGCCGCTTTGTCTACAGTCTGAAACGGTACTTTCCGGTTATTATGGAAAGTACCGTTTTTTAACTATGTACTAAAATTTTATGATAGCTCAGAGAAACACTTTACCGAAATGGATGTTATACTTCTGCTCTCTTAAGTGCTTCCTCGTAATCCTTTGTTCCAGCCCAAATGTCATTGGTATATGGGTTCTTGCCCATTTCAATGGCTCTCTTGATGATCACTGCGATACAGATTACGTTTGCAATAATAGCCGCGAAAGCAACAACGCCCTGGGCGATTGGGTTTGCGGTAATTCCAAAGGATGCCATAGCTTCACCTGCTGCGGCAGTTTTTCCGAGTCCGGCACCATAAAGCTCGATGGCCTTGTCATACATATCGATAGCTGCGAATCCCTTTGGTGCTCCACCATATACAGACGGAAGAACAGAGAAGGTCTTGCTGATCTGGAAGAGTGGGAATACCTGAGCAAACATACACCATAATGCAAGTGTGTTTGCACGATTCTGAATCCAGCCACCCTTGTTCCAAAGTGCGTTAGCAACAGTAGGAGCAAGAAGAAGTGCAACACCACAGTACCAGGTATGAGTCGGAAGATTTAAGTAGGTGTACTCAAAGTTCCAGATGTCATATGCAAGGATAAATGCGATGGTCATGTCTGGCCAAAGCATATCGCTCTTGTTCTTGTCCTTTGAGGTGTACAGGTTGATTACACCGGTCATACAGAAGATGTTGATCAATCCGGCAAGTGCATTTAAGATGTTCCACCATCCACCGTAGATGAATACACCTTCGTTGGATGCCCACCATGCACCGGCAAAATCACCGGTAATGGAGTAAGCGGCAAAAGCAGATTCCAGATCGGATACAACTGCGATTAAGATGTTTGCTGCAACGATGAACCATGGAAACCAGGCAAACCATTTCTCTTTGCCAATGCCCCATTTGTACTTAATCATCATGAAGCCGACACATCCGATGTCTGCTGCATAGAGCTTAAAGTAATGGAACCAGCCATCCATGTAAGCAACGGTAGGGTTATTTGCACCGCCGAAGAGACCAGCGTGTGCAAGAATGAAATAAACGGTAAGAATCACAGGAATGATTACGAAACAAATCATGCCTCCGACCTTTGTTCGACGACCAACCTCATTCATGAGAATCAGTCCGACAAATACGAGTACCCAGCCCAGTATCTGCCATAAGCTGTCAATTTGGAATAACATATGATATTCCCTCCTTATTAATTATTTATAATAGGAATTATATCGCGCATATTCTGTTTTTACAATGTATTTTAAAAAATTGCACAATATTTGCAGACTATTTACACAGAAATTATTCGATTTGTGGAAAAACAGCCTGAAAAGTGATAAAATGAACCTATCTTTTTTTAGGAGAAAAGAAATGGACGATTTTATAAAATACAACTACCATGCCCATACCGAGAGATGTCAGCATGCCTATGGAACGGAGAGGGAGTTCATTGAAGCGGCTATCCGGATGGGAATCCGTCGGTTTTGCTTTTCAGATCATGTACCATCACCGGCGGCACCGGGATATGTGTCCGGCATTCGTATGAGAATGGACGAGGCAAAAGCGTACCACGATGAAATCAAAGCTTTAGCGGATGAGTATAAAGACCGGATAGAAATCTTTGTTGGTTTTGAAATGGAATATACTCCCATATATTTTAAGGAACAAATCAAGCTGATCGATTCCATCGGATTTGATTTTTTAATTCTGGGAGAGCATTTCTGGACCACAGAGGAGGATGGACCATGGTCGGGAACTCCAACGGATGATGCAGAAAGGATACGCGCCTATGTGGATACTGTGATAGAAGCTATGAAAACGGGGCGCTTTTTGTATGTCGCGCATCCGGATATCATGAATTATAATGGACTTGACTCTGTGTATGAGTGGGAGATGACCAGATTTTGCAAAGCGGCAAAGGAAATGCATATTCCATTGGAAATCAACATGATCGGAATGAAAGAAAAGAAACAGTATCCTTCCAAGCGATTTTTTCAGATCGCCGCAGAGGTGGGATGTGATATTATCATCGGGCTGGATGCACACAGCATAGAACATATCACAGATGTGGAAACCTATAAGGAATGTGTAGAATTTGCAAAAAAGTTAAATTTGCATTTAATAGATGGCAGCGATTTGCTGTAAAAAGTAGGGAGGACGTATGAAACTAAACACAAAACAAACCATTCGAATCGGATTTGCATTTCTTTCCATCTGTGCGTTTTGGCAGATGTACAATAATGTAATTCCTCTGATGCTCACAAACACATTTGCAATGAATGAAACCTATTCCGGTGCAATCATGGCAGCGGACAATGTACTGGCGCTGTTCCTTCTGCCTCTTTTTGGTGGCTTGTCCGATAAATGCAATACGAAGCTGGGAAAACGAAAGCCATTCATTCTTGGGGGAACGGTCGCAGCAGTATTTCTGATGCTTTTGATCCCTTTTATTGACAATAGCTATTTTGCAGATCCATCTACAGGAAAACAGGTGATTTTTATCTGTGTGCTGGGATGTCTGCTGGTGGCTATGGGAACCTATCGAAGTCCCGCAGTTGCTCTTATGCCGGATGTGACACCGAAGCCTCTTAGAAGTAAGGCAAATGCCATTATCAATCTGATGGGGGCTCTCGGAGGAATTATTTATCTTTTGATTGCCAGCGTTCTCTATTCCTCTTCCAAAACAGCAGGAATGGAGCATGTGGACTATGTGCCGCTCTTCATGATTGTGGCCGGAATTATGATTATCTCCCTGATTATTGTCATGTTTGCGGTGGATGAGGTAAGATTGAACAACGAAATGCAAAAATATGAGGCAGCGCATCCACAGGAAAATCTTGCCGAAGAGACAGAAAGCGGCAGGGAGGTACTTCCAAAGGAAGTAAAGAAAAGCCTGGTTTTTCTGCTTTTTTCCATTGCCTTATGGTTCATGGGATACAATGCCATTGAAACCTGGTTTACCACCTATGCAAATCATATGTGGAGCATGAGCCTTGGCGGAGCGTCCATGTGCCTTACAATTGCCACCGGCGGCGCTATTCTTTCCTACATACCATCGGGAATTGTCGCCAGCAAAGTCGGAAGAAGAAAGACCATTATGGGAGGAGTGCTTCTCCTTGGAAGCTGCTTTGCCGCAGGTTATGTATATACCTGCTTTTTCGATTATTTTCAATGGCCGCTCTATGTGCTGTTTTTCCTGGTGGGGCTTGCCTGGGCCTTCATCAACGTAAACAGTCTTCCGATGGTTCTTGAAATGTGTAAAGGTAGTGATGTGGGTAAATTTACCGGACTTTATTATACCTTTAGCATGACTGCCCAGATTGTTACGCCGATTGCGGCAGGAGCACTTTTAAACCATGTGGGATACATGACCTTATTCCCATACTGTGCAATTTTTGTATTGGCTTCCTTTGTTACCATGTGCTTTGTAAGGCACGGAGATAATAAGATTGAGGCAAAACGCGGATTAGAAGCGTTTGATGTAGAAGACTAATCCCGTTTCCGATTGATATGGTGAAATGGGAAAATGAATGAAGAAAGAAGGAATTAATTATGAGTTTTAAGAAAACAGACAGACCACTGATTTGGGCACATAGAGGAGCAAGTGGATATGCACCGGAAAACACTCTGGAGTCATTTCAAAAGGCAATTGAGCTTGGCGCGGATGGAATTGAACTGGATGTCCAGCTTACAAAGGATGACCAGATCGTTGTCATTCACGATGAAATACTTGGAAGAACCTGTGAGGGAACCGGCTGGGTAAAGGATTATACCTTAGAGGAGCTTAGAAAGTTCAACTACAATAAGACCTTTCATCAGGTTGCCCATGCCGACATACCTACACTGCGTGAGGTATATGAACTCATGAAGCCCAGCGGACTTACCATCGATGTGGAGCTTAAGACAGGAATTGTTTTTTACGAGGAACTGGAGCGAAAGGTAATTGAGCTTACGAAAGAAATGGATATGGAAGATAAAGTGCTTTATTCCTCCTTTAACCATTATACCTGCGTGAAGCTCCATGAGTTAAAGCCGGATGCCTATGTTGGCTTTTTATATGCGGATGGTCCCATTGATATGGCTGAGTATGCAAAAAAGCATGGTGCAGATGCGCTGCACCCTGCCCTATATAATCTTCAGTTTCCGAACTACATGAAGGATGCAGCGGAGAGAGGTCTGGATGTAAATGCCTGGACGGTAAATGAAGAAATCTATATGCAGATGTGCTGTCAGTATGGCGTAAATGCCATCATAACGAACTATCCGGATAAGGCAATGGCCATTGCCAAAGCATTTATAAAGTAAAATTGGGCTCTTTTTAAGGATAATTGTATGGTTTCATCAGATGATTTTTTGCCTGTACCTGGAAATAAAGTATCTCTAGGCATACGGCAAAAATAGATCTGCGAAATCATACAATTTGTCGTTTTAGAAGGAAAGATAAGTGAAAGATATATTGGATTTTAATTTTTTGAAAAAGAGTCAATGAAATTGGTTGGTGTGGGTGACCTAAATAGGACTTTCTTGAAAATGGGTCAATGGAATTGACTAGAGGGAGTGACCTAAATTGAAATTTTTCGAAAAAAAGTCAATGAAATTGGCTGATAGGAGTGACCTAAATTGTAATTTTATGAAAAAGAGTCAATGAAATTGGCTGGTGTGGGTGACCTAAATAGGACTTTCTTGAAAATGGGTCAATGGAATTGACTAGAGGAGATGACTTAAATTAGATTTTCTCGGAAAAAGGTCAACGGAATCGCCTGGTGGAGGTAATCTAAATTAGAAGCTGTGGAGGAAACTATATGAGAATTGGCGAAGTGTGTCTAAACACAAATGATGTAGTGAAGCTGGCAAATTTTTATAAGCAATTATTAGATATAGACAATGGCAGTAATGATGAGACACATCAAGTGCTCATATGTGAGGAAACACAATTTACGATATACAATGATGGTTCATATAAGAATAACAACAATCAGAATATCAGCTTAGCATTTACTGTAGATGATATAGATGTAAAATATCAAAAGTTGCTTGAAATGGGAGTTGAAGTAATTGAAAAGCCTACTCAACGTCCTTGGGGAGCTGTTAATATGAGTTTTTATGATCCTGATAGAAATATAATCTATTTCAGAAGTTTTCTTAACTAATACAACTCCCACGTTGTCGAGTAAGAAATACTTAGTGGGGTTAAGGAAGAAATGGACGATAATTCTACTATTATAGATTGTGAGGCATTAAGAATGATAAAAAAGGCATCAATTGCAGAGTGCAGGGAATTGGCACAATTAGCTGTGAAAATGTGGAAGTCCCATACGATAGAGGAGCTTACAAAAGAGTTTGAAGAAATAGTAAATTCCAAAGAGGCGGCATGCTTTATAACATATGATAACGATATCCCAATCGCTTTTGCACAATGCGGACTTCGTCATGATTATGTGGAAGGGACAGAGAGTTCACCGGTAGGATATTTAGAGGGTATATATGTAGATGAGAGGTATCGTAAGCAAGGAAATGCCAAAGCGTTGCTTCAGGAATGTGAAAGCTGGGCAAGGAATATGAATTGTGTAGAATTTGCAAGTGATTGCGAATTACAAAATGAAGACAGCTTGAAGTTTCATATTTCGATGGGCTTTGAAGAAGCAAATAGAATTATATGCTTTACGAAAAAATTACAGTAGTGTGCTTTTGAATGGAGGTAATTGGTAGTGGAAATCTGGATGGCATCTGAAAATGATACTATTATAATGGAGGTTTCAGATGGGAAAAAAGAAGAGAGAACATGTGGTATTTGACCAAATGTTAAAGCAGAAAAAGAGTATTCCTTTTTCAAAAGTAAATAAGGACTGTTCAAAAAAAAAGAAAAAAATGAATGAAGTAAAGAACAACATTCGGCAGCAGTATGAGGGTATGTTATGTTGAGACTAAGACCATATAAAGAGGCAGATGCAGAAAAGATACTATCGTGGTGTAAAACGGAAGAAGACTTTTACAAATGGACAGCTGGCGTTCTTGGGGAGTATCCAATCTCAAAGGAACAGTTTCAAAAAGTAAATTCTTTGATGGCATTTACAGCCATTGATGAAAATGATGTCATTGGATTTTTTACGATGCGAAACCCAGGTGAATCATTGGATGAACTTCGGTTTGGATTCGTAATTGTTGATTCCGAAAAACGTGGCAAAGGTTATGGAAAAGCTATGCTTCGGCTGGGATTGAAATATGCAAAAGAGATATATGGCGCCCAAAAGGTATCTTTGGGTGTGTTTGAGAATAATGCAGCAGCATATCATTGCTACAAAGCAGTAGGGTTCAAAGATGTGACCTTAGATGAGGTTGAAACCTATCATGTATTAGGAGAAGATTGGAATTGCTTGGAGTTGGAAATCAAGAGTTAATTGGAACTGACCGAGCTGTTTCGATAGAAGGTGATTATGAGTAAAATAAATGATACATCCGTTGTAAAGAAGCAATATGCCAGCGCAGATAATTTAAATACAAGAATATCAATCCATGACAAATACTCAACAAATAAGATGGGGTTTGGAAATTGGATTGTTTCCAATTATAGAATTAGTGAAGGAATGAAGGTTCTGGAGCTGGGGTGTGGGACAGGAGATATGTGGAAAAACAGAGAGTCTTTGATTCGTGCCTGTTCCAAATTGATACTTTCGGATTTTTCGGAAGGAATGGTTGAAACCGCAAAAAACAATATCGGAAGCTTCGATAATATGGAATATAAGGTCATAGATATTCAAGAGATACCTTACGAAAATGAGACCTTTGATATCGTGATAGCTAATATGATGTTATATCATGTACCTGATATAGATAAAGGCTTATCCGAAGTTCGGCGAGTATTAAAGAGAGGCGGCTGTTTTTACTGTGCGACATATGGTGAGCATGGAATTATAGAATATCTTTCAAAGATTCTTTCTGCCTATGGAGTTGAAGATCATATTAACAAGAATTTTACTCTCCAAAATGGGTATGAGATTTTAAGTAAAACATTTTCAAAGGTTGAAAAATTAGAATATATCGATTCATTGGCAGTTACGAATGTAGATGATATG
>JBJENM010000145.1:0-7035 GCA_051880175.1 Agathobacter sp.
ACGGTACGCACGGTGGTGTGAGAGGACGGGAGTTAATCACTCCCTCCTACTTGATTACAGGGTATTTTATTTCATGAAAAAGTTTTAGAAATCGGTGAGTTCTGCTGCTCTCTTCTCAAGGAATGCGGTCATTCCTTCCTTCTTGTCGTGGGTATCATTTACCACACCGAAGAGGTTTGCTTCCATCTCAACTGCATTCTGGATATCCATGTCATATCCGTTGTTGATAGCTGCCTTAGCAACAGATACTGCATAGCTTCCCTTGGAGATGATCTTAGCTGCCATAGCCTTTGCGGTAGGCATAAGCTCTTCCTTAGCAACTACTTTATTTACCAGTCCAATACGATAAGCTTCATTAGCGTCAACATTGTCACAGGTAAAAATCATTTCCTTTGCTCTTCCCATTCCAACAAGACGTGCAAGTCTCTGGGTTCCGCCAAATCCAGGAATGATACCAAGACCGGTCTCAGGCTGTGCAAAAACTGCATTATCAGAAGCAATGCGGATGTCACATGCCATAGCAATTTCACATCCACCGCCAAGTGCGAAGCCGTTTACGGCTGCGATGGTTACCTGACGCATATTCTGTAACTTGAAGAATGGAACAGAAGCCTTGATACCAAAAGCTCTTGCTTCCGGAGCGGTAAAGTTTACCATCTCAGAAATGTCAGCACCTGCAACAAATGACTTGAATTCATTGCCCTTCTTGTCCGGACCGCCTGTTAAAATGACAACCTTGATATCGTCTCTTGCTTCGATCTCGGTTAAAGCAACGTTTAACTCGTCAAGGGTGGCACTATTCAGTGCATTAAGGGCTGCTGGTCTGGAAATTGCAAGAACGGCAATCTCATCAGCAACTTCAAGTGTTAAGTTCTGGAATTCACTCATCGTAATAATCCTCCTAATATGTATTGACAAATTGATAAAAATATCGTAGCACTTTGATAAAATTTTGTCAATCTTTGCATTGCTTTTTTATTGCAGTCTTTTTTATCGCAAGGATATAACATTTCCCATATATGAAAAAATAAGTTAAAATGTTATAATTAATATTAATTTTCGGATTTGTGTTCTTGAATGAATTTGCATATTCCAATCAGAATCACTTGCGTTTTTAAAAAGCGTAACGATATAAGCAGATGGAATGAGCAGTTACTTGGAAAAGAGATGCGCAGTTGACAAGTAGCTTTCTGATTCGAATAGCAAAATTCATTCAGGGACACAAATCCGAAATGGAGATAATAGACACAATTCAAAAATATATGGGAAAGATAAAATATGATTGATAATTTTGACTTGAAGATAATTGTAGAACCGTTGCAGAACTGGTTTGCAGGACACAAAAGAATACTTCCCTGGAGAGAAAATCCAAGGCCTTATGATGTGTGGATTTCCGAAATCATGCTGCAGCAGACCAGGGTAGAGGCGGTAAAGCCGTATTTTGAGCGGTTTATACAGGAGCTTCCGGATGTAAAGGCGCTGGCGGAGTGTGAAGAAGACCGTTACCTGAAATTGTGGGAAGGATTAGGCTATTACAATCGCGTGCGGAATCTAAACGCAGCGGCAAAGCAGATCATGGAGGATTATGGCGGAGTTGTGCCGGATGAATATGAAAAGCTTCTCACCTTAAAGGGAATTGGGCATTATACCGCAGGAGCCATCTGCTCCATTGCCTATGGGAAGGCTGTTCCGGCTGTGGATGGGAATGTACTTCGTGTGATGACCAGGCTTACGGCAGATGACTCTGATATTATGAAGCAGTCCGTAAAAAATCATTTCGAAGAAAAAATCTCCCAATTGATGGTGGAACAGGAAAAAGCCGGCATTTTAATTCCGAGCCAGTTTAATCAGGCGCTTATGGAGCTTGGCGCGCTCATCTGTACCCCCAACGGAAAACCCCACTGTATGGAATGTCCGTGGAAGGAGTTTTGCCGTGGAAGGAAGGAAGGAAGGATTGAAGAGCTTCCGGTAAAGAGTAAGGCTAAGCAAAGGAGAATCGAGGAAAAAACCGTTCTGGTTATTCGGGACGGAGACAAGGTGGCAATTCATAAAAGACCTCCAAAAGGACTGCTGGCAGGATTGTATGAGCTGCCGAATGTCTGCGGCTTTTTAAATCAGGAGGAGGTTCTTTCCTATGTAAAGGAGCTGGGATGTCTGCCGCTTCGAATCAAACCGCTTACCGATGCAACGCATATCTTTTCCCATGTGGAATGGCATATGAAGGGATATGTGATCTTTGTGGAGCCGATGGAGCCACAAAAGGAAAAAGAGGAGCAGGAGCTTTTGTTTGTGGAAGCGTATGATGCAAAAGAGCGCTATGCGATTCCAACTGCCTTTTTGGCCTATGCAGAGTATATGAATCTTGAAATCGGGGCAGAGGCAGTAAAAAACAGCCGCAAAGAGAATTTGTGAGGTTTTGGCAGAGCGGCTAATCAGAGCAGAAAAAGAGGAAGCCGGTGCTTTGGGGCACCGGCTTAATTATGAAAAAGATTGTATGAAAAAATCTGTTCTATCGGGAGGACCTCACCTCCGAAGAAGCGAGGGTTATGAAAAAGAAAAAGTTAATTTCATTTGTTTATGATGTTAGTATATGAGTTAATTATGAAAAGGGTATGTGAGGTTTATTAGATTTTTGTAAATAAATTGTGAACAAATTGTGTAGGCAGAAAGTACCAAAAAGAGCAAAGACAGTCTTTTTTCTTGCAAAAAAAGGATGTGTAGGATAAAAATGTATAGTATAATGCTGTTAACAATCTCATATTTTGGATTTGTTAACAAAAGTTAGGAATATGTGAAGGATAAAAAGGAGAATATACAGAGCATGTTTGATGCGATTATAGTCGGAGCCGGTATTGCAGGAGCAGTATGTGCAAGAAAGCTTGCAGAGGAGGGAAACCAGAAGGTACTTGTCATTGAAAGAAGAGACCATATTGGAGGAAACTGTTATGACAAGGTAGATGAGCATGGAATTTTAATTCATGTATACGGGCCACACATTTTTCACACAGGAGAGGAGAGCGTCCGGGAATATCTGTCAAGATTTACCGAGTGGTATGATTTTGGGCACGAAGTGGTGGCAAATGTGAACGGAAAACTGATTCCGGTGCCGTTTAATCTGAACACCCTTCATATGGTGTATGAGGAGGAAAAGGCTGCTCATCTGGAGAAAAAGCTGATCGAAGAATACGGAGAGGGAAGCCGTGTTCCCATCATGAAGCTTCGCGAAAATGAAGATCCGGATGTGCGGGAAATCGCAGAGTATGTATATCAAAACATCTTTTTGAAATACACCATGAAGCAGTGGGGACAAAAACCGGAGGAGATCAGTCCCGAGGTGACCGGACGTGTGCCGGTGGTCATTTCCTATGACAACCGTTATTTCAAGGATAAATATCAGAGCGTACCGCTTTATGGCTTTACTCCTATGTTTGAAAAAATGTTAAGTCATGAGAATATTACAGTTGTGACGAACACCGACTGCACAGAAGTACTTCGTTTTGAGGATGGAAAAATATTCTATCAGAATGAGGAGTTCCACGGAAACCTGATTTATACCGGGGCGATTGACGAGCTCTTTGGCTTAAGATTCGGCCGACTGCCTTACCGCTCCTTGGATTTTCAGTTTGAGCATCTGGATGAGGATTCTTTCCAGGGGCACAGTGTTGTAAATTACACCGTCAGCGAGGATTTTACAAGAATTACGGAGTTTAAATTCTTAACCGGACAGCAGAATACAAAAGGAACCACCATCGTCCGGGAATATCCCTTTGCCTACACAGGGGCGGAAGGGGAGATACCTTATTACGCTATTTTGGAGGAAAAGAACCAGAAGCTGTACGAGAAATATAAAGCCTTGACCGAAGAGTATCAGGGATTTTATCTGCTTGGACGTCTTGCAGAATATAAATATTACAATATCGATGCAATGACGTTAAAGGCAATGGAGCTTGCGGAGAAACTGTTAAAGTAACTTGCAGGAAGAAACGAAGCAGAAGATTTATTAACATCCCATTTCGGAATTGTGCTTCCCGAGAGTGGGTTCTGATTCAAATATGCAAATTCATTCGGGAACACAATTCCGAAAAGAAAGTTATTAATTGGAAAAGAGGATTAGCTTATGAAATTACTAACATTTGCAATACCATGCTACAATTCCGAGGCTTATATGGAGAATTGTATCAAATCGCTTCTCCCGGGAGGAGAGGATGTGGAAATTCTGATTGTTGACGATGGATCAAAGGATAAGACAGCAGAAATCGCCGACCGCTATGCGGCAGAGTATCCCACCATCGTCCGCGCCATCCATCAGGAAAACGGCGGCCACGGAGAGGCGGTAAACGCCGGAATCCGCAATGCCACCGGACTGTATTTTAAAGTGGTGGACAGCGACGACTGGGTAGATGGAGAGGCCTATGAAAAAATCTTAAGCAAGCTTAAGGAACTGGTACAAAGCAAGGACCAGATTGATATGATGCTTGCCAACTATGTGTACGAAAAGGTTGGTGCAAAGCACAAAAAGGTCATGCGTCAGGCGGGATTTCCGAAGGACCGTGTTTTTACCTGGAGTGATGTGGGACATATACGAAAAGGAAATTACATACTAATGCATTCGGTCATTTATCGGACACAGCTTCTTCGGGATTGTGGACTGGAGCTGCCAAAGCATACCTTCTATGTGGATAACATCTATGTATACAAACCACTTCCTTATGTCCGGAGTATGTACTATATGGATGTGGATTTTTACCGCTATTATATCGGAAGAGATGACCAGTCTGTCAATGAAAAGGTGATGATCGGGCGTATCGACCAGCAGATTCGGGTCAATAAGATTATGATTGATGATGTGAATCTTTGGAAAATACCAAACCCGAAGTGCCGCAAATATATGTTTAACTATCTGGAAATCATTACCGTCATTTCCACAGTAATGCTGATTCGTTCCGGAACCGAAGAGAATCTGCAGAAAAAGAGAGAACTTTGGACCTATATCAAGGAAAAGGATATTCGCCTGTTCCACAAGCTTCGGTCCGGCATTATGGGAAATACCATGAATCTTCCGGGAAAAGGCGGAAGAAAGATTTCGGTAGCTGCATATAAACTGTCACAGAAAATTGTTGGATTTAATTAGAGAGGATAAAAGAGAAAAATGAGTACATTAAATCTTACCCTGCTTACCGACTTATACGAGCTTACGATGATGCAGGGATATTTTAAAACAGGAAATCGGGACGTGGCGGTTTTTGATGCCTTTTACCGCACAAACCCATGCAATGGCGGATATTCTATCTGCGCCGGACTGGAGCAGGTCATTGATTACATTGAAAATCTTCATTTTGATGAGGAGGATATCGCATATCTTCGCTCCTTACACATTTTTGATGAGGACTTTCTGGATTATCTTGCGCACTTTCATTTTTACGGAGACATTTATGCGATTCCGGAAGGAAGCGTCATGTTCCCGAGGGAGCCAATGATCAAGGTGGTTGCTCCGATCATGGAGGCGCAACTGATTGAAACTGCCATTTTAAATATTGTAAATCACCAGAGTCTGATTGCCACAAAAGCAGCCCGTGTATGCTATGCAGCACAGGGGGACGGAGTCATGGAATTCGGGCTTCGCCGTGCCCAGGGACCGGATTCGGGAACCTATGGCGCCCGGGCCGCTGTTATCGGTGGCTGCAAAGGCACCTCCAATGTACTTACCGGGCAGCTGTTTGATGTTCCGGTGTTAGGAACCCATGCCCATAGCTGGATTATGAGCTTCCCGGATGAATATACTGCGTTTAAGGAGTATGCAAAGCTCTACCCGGATGCTTGCACACTTTTAGTGGATACCTATGACACCTTAAAGTCCGGTATTCCCAATGCAATTCGTGTATTTACCGAGATGCGTGAAGCCGGAATCAAGCCAAAAATGTACGGAATTCGCATGGACAGCGGCGACCTTGCTTATCTGTCAAAACAGGTTCGCAAAATGTTAGATGCCGCAGGATTTCCGGATGCAGTTATTTCTGCTTCCAACGACCTGGATGAATATCTGATTGAAACCTTAAAGAGCCAGGGCGCAACTATTACCTCCTGGGGTGTTGGCACAAATCTGATTACCTCAAAGGATAATCCGTCCTTCGGCGGCGTGTATAAGCTTGCTGCAATTCAGGATGAAAATGGAGAGTTTATTCCGAAGATTAAGCTCTCTGAGAATACCGAAAAGGTGACCAATCCGGGAAACAAGACCTTTTACCGTATCTACGATAATGAGACCGGAAAAATCAAAGCAGATCTGATCTGTCTTGTGGGAGAAACCTTTGACGAAAGTAAGGATCTGATGCTTTTTGACCCGGTGGAACCCTGGAAAAAGACAAAGCTTAAGGCCGGAAAATACCATATGAGGGAGATGCTTGTTCCGGTAATCAAAGGCGGAAAAGCAATCTATAAATCTCCATCCGTTATGGAAATCAGAGAGATCTGCATGAAGGAAAAGGATACCCTGTGGGATGAGACCAAGCGTTTTGTAAATCCACAGGAGATCCATGTGGATCTTTCCGAAAAGCTTTATAACTTAAAGAATGACCTGTTAAACCAACTGCACAAGATCGAGGAGTAAATATGCATCTTTACAGGCGGAATTTGTAGTTGTTCCTGCTTGACAAGGAAAATTAAAGGTTTTATACTATTTAGCAGTTAAAAGAAAAAGACGATGACGAAGACAGTAGTAGCTACAGGAAAGTCAAAGAGAGCCGGAGAGGGTGAGAGCCGGTATGAGTAGGGTAGCTTCCCGCATAGAATTTGCAGGATCTGTATAGCGCAGAATGAACATCACTTCCGAGTTGCGGACCGAAATTGTATCATAAAAGTAGGTTCCGACGTATTTCCTACGTTACAGGGAACGGGTATGCAAAAAGGAATTCCTTTTTAAGTACATGGTAATCAGGTGGTATAGACGTAACGCGCGCGTCCCTAATTACAGGGAAGCGCGCTTTTTTACTTTATAGGAAATTTCTCAAAACGTCAGAAATAGTGTATAATGACAAC
>JBJENM010000146.1:0-7019 GCA_051880175.1 Agathobacter sp.
ATTTGTTGATCATAGCTTCGCTATTCTCAACAGGGCCTTGCCCTAACAAAAAAGACCGTATCTGCCATATGCAGACACGGTCCAATAAGTTTAGTCACAGATGACACAAACCCAGCCTTCCGGTCCTTCAATTTTACCCATCTGAATTCCGGTAAGTGTGTCGTATAATTTCTTTGTATACGGTCCCATCTCTTCCATTCCGCTTGGGAAGCAGATTTCATCGCCATGGTCGTAAATCTTTCCAACCGGTGAAATAACTGCTGCAGTTCCGCAAAGTCCACACTCTGCAAAATCCTTAAGCTCAGTAAATTTTACTTCTCGATGCTCCACCGGCATGTTCAAATACTGTTCTGCTACAACCATAAGTGAGCGTCGGGTGATGGATGGCAGAATACTGTCTGACTTTGGTGTAACAAACTTTCCGTCCTTTGTTACAAAAATAAAGTTTGCTCCGCCGGTCTCCTCCACATTGGTTCTGGTGGCAGGGTCTAAATACATATTCTCATCAAATCCATTCTTGTGCGCATCCACAATCGCATGAAGGCTCATGGCATAGTTCAGTCCGGCCTTGATGTGTCCGGTTCCGTGTGGTGCTGCTCTGTCAAAATCCGATACACGGATGGTAAGCGGCTTTGCACCGCCCTTGAAGTACGGTCCCACAGGGGTAACAAAAATCCGGAACTGATATTCATCTGCAGGCTTTACACCGATGACAGCATTCGTTGCAATCATATATGGACGAATATAAAGAGTTGCGCCGGAGCCAAAAGGCGGAACCCAGGCTTCATTTGCTTTTACAACCTGCTTAACTGCATCCACAAAGCGGTCTACCGGGAACACCGGCATCTCCAGTCTCTCACAGGAATCCTTCATACGCTGTGCATTCAAATCCGGACGGAAGCATACAATTTTACCGTCTTCCGTAGTATATGCTTTCAATCCTTCAAAGCAGGACTGGGAATACTGGAATACGCCTGCGCACTCATTCAAGGTGATGTTCGCATCCGTGGTAATTTCTCCGTCATCCCACTTTCCATCCTTAAAATTTGCTACATATCTGTAATCCGCTACCATATAGCCAAATCCGAGATTGGCCCAATCAAGATTCTTCTTCTCCATTGTCTTATGCTCCTTTGCATTTGAAATTAAACTCATTCTAGTACAATCGAAAATGTTTGTCTAGTTTCCCATCGAGTTTTTGCTATTTCAAATAATTATAGATACTATAACTTATTTTATTAACCAATGCACTATAACATAACTCCAGATTGTTCCTTGTTGTGCTCGAGCATCTCATTGAACTTATGGAATGGTTTGTAAAGTCCGATTCCGATTGCAGCAGAGAGCGGTACAAATAAAAGCAGAATAAAGATATCCTTCCAGAAGGTCTGCTGATATAATCCCACAATGGCTTCCTTAAGGGCGGAAAGGGCATAGGTAAACGGAAGTACCTTGTAAATCTTCTGGAAAACAGACGGGAGCACTTCCACCGGGAAGGTACATCCTGCCCCGGCTACCTGAATAACCATGATGATCACCGCTACACCTTCTCCGATATTTCCCATGGCAAAGGTGAGCGCATACATCAGAAAACTAAATACAAAACTGCAGACAGAAGAGGCAAACCAGAGCATCACCGGATGTTCACACTGTATTCCAAGAAACAGCACATCGCCCAATACCGTAATAAGCGCCTGAATCTGGGATATAAAGAAGAAAATCAGATATCTTCCGAAAAACTGTTCATAGATCTTTGCTGTGGCAAAAGACGGTTCCGGATGCACCTTTGTGTGAATGATTGCAACCAGGAACAATCCTCCCACCCATAAGGCCAGTACTGTATAAAAGGCTGCCATAGCCGAACCATAATTTTCTACCGGATAAATCGCAACGGTCTCCATTGCCACCGGTGCAGATAAAAACTCTCCTATTTCATCCGGGTCTGCGGAAAATGCCTGTTCCACCAGATCAAAATTTCCGTTCGTTTTTAGATCATTCAAAAATTCGATACGGTCGGAAATAACTTCACGCACATCCACAATGGCAGCCTTTGTGCCCTCCAGACTTATTCCGCCCTGTTCCAGTACCGCAGAAAAGTCTTCCATATTTCCGTTGATCTGTGTATAAGCCTTTGAGATGGATCCCAACGCACTGCTGATACTTCCAAAAGTAGCGGAAAGTGCGCCTGACATCCCGGAAAGTGTTCCGATTCCGGAACCGGTAGCGTTTCCAAGACTGCGAAGCGCCTGTTGACCACTGGTAAGAGC
Organism: Agathobacter sp.; assembly: GCA_051880175.1. Taxonomy (GTDB): domain Bacteria; phylum Bacillota; class Clostridia; order Lachnospirales; family Lachnospiraceae; genus Roseburia. The sequence goes on from JBJENM010000146.1 coordinate 2,268, forward strand.
GCTATGAAAATCCGGATAGATCTCTTCCAGATCTCCTATGGTGGTGTTTGCACCTTCTGAAACCAAAATGAGAGAATCTAAAATCGTTTCATATTTTGCAAGCTCCGCATCTGCTTCCTCAAATTTTTCAATCATCAGATCCACTACATTTCCGTTTCCGGAGGAAGGATTCAGTTGAATAACCTCGGAATCCATTGCTGTTTCCGCAACATTTGCACTCGTCGAAACAATGGTTGAAATAATCGTTCCGTTTACCGTTATCTGTACCGTGTTTCGCACCTTGTCCGTAATCTTCGGTGCAATGGCATTTTTCTTTTCATTACAGTAATAGGTAATCTGAGGATGAGAAACCTCATCTGTCAAAAAGCTAAGAAGGTCCGGAGTAAAGTTCTCATCAATCACCAGGGCAGCATAATAGTCTCCTGCATACACACCATCTACCGCCTCTTCCCCCGTATCTAAAAATACCCATCCGACAGAATCATTGCCGGATAAAGCTTCCAAAACCGTATCTCCCACATTGATATACTTTCCGGCCAGCTCATAGCCGATATCCTCCGATGCAACAGCAACCTTTATCTGGGAGGTGGAAGCCGCCCCATAAGGGTCCCAGTTTGACAGGATGTTCAGCCATGCATATAGACACGGAACAATGGAGAGTCCTAAAATCATCACTACCGCAACCACATTGGTCTTTAAACGCTTAAAATCCGATACAAATATACGCCAGATATTCATGCCTTAGTTCTCTCCTTTCTTATCTTTCTTGTTCTTTTTGCTTTTCTTATCCTTAGACTTATTTTTCTTTTGGGATTTATCCTTCTTTTTCAATTTATCCTTCTTCTTGGATTTGTCTTTCTCCATGCTTTGCTGGGTTTCTGCTATTTTTTCACTCAACTCCGTAAGTCTTGCATCCACCACATTTTCCGGTAGAAGCTTGTCAATGGAATCCTCCTTCATCCCAAGCTTAATCAGGGTTTCCTGAATCTTGTAATCCGCATATTCCACATAAATTAAATATGCAGAGATCAGAAACATGGAGGCAACCCAGAGTGTAAGGTATATATATTTTGAAGACTCCATGGTGAACATCAGAATGAGGAACAGTATCGGAATAATGATGACGCATCGGATTCCCCACTTGATCCGGTTCTGGTTCTTCTTGTGCTCCGCCTGCCAGATCTCAATGATGCGCTCAAGAGATTCCTTTTCGGCCTTTTTTCCCTTCTTACTCATATCTATACTCCTTTGCATTCCAATTCGCTTTTACATCATCCTGGTATCCCGCATACGTTTTTCCACATAATGATTTACTCGGATAAACGGTAAGCGGACCCATAGTCCGATAACAAGGGCAACAATCACGAAAATTCCAAGCTGCCCCATATATTTCCAATAATCGTTCTGATACATTCCGCCAATGGTCTCCCTCATTGCATTGATTGCATAGGGGAACGGAAAGTAAATGTACAATTTCTGATAAAAGTCCGGAAGAATCTCAATCGGATATGTACCGCTTGACCCTGCAATCTGAAGAATCATGACAATGACCGCAAAGGCCTTTCCGATATCACCAAAGGAAACCGTCATAGTATAAACAAATAGGTTGAAGGTAAAGCTTGCAAATACTGCGACAAGGTAGAATTTACCCGGCTCCAGACACTGTACACCCAGTAAATAAATATCTCCCAGCACAACGATGGCAGCCTGTATCTGCCCCATGATAAAGAACAGGAAAAACCTTCCAAGATATAGTTCATGAGGCTTTACATTTACAAGATTTTTTCTATCCTCCACATCGACCTTTAAAATCGATACCAGAATGGTGGCGCCGACCCAAAGTGCAAGAATGGTATAGAATGGTGTTACTCCTGATCCATAATTTTCAATTTCATATACCCTTACGGTATTCATCTGCACCGGAGATGAGAAAAACTCACTCATCACCCCAGGGTCTGTAGACAGGATACGGATCAGTTCATCATATTGCTTTGAATCGTCCACCGAATCCAGTCGTTCTACTATTTCAAGAACATCCTCTCTCGCTTCAACAATAAGCCCCTTTAACTCATCTACACTGATATTTGCAGCATCAATCGTCTCTGCCAGAGAGTCCAGTGCAATTCCGGTATCCCGAAGCCCTGCATTCATGCTGTTTAAAGAGCTTATCATACTATTGTAGGAGCTGTTTATTTCCTGTTTTACGCTCTCCACTTCAGCAGTAAGATGCTTATCTGCGATTGGAATCACCGCATTCACACAGTCCAGTGATTTTGCCAGTACCTTGTTTCCATCGTTCAGGCCCGCCGCAACAATTTCCGCCTGGGCATCTGTCATTGGCGCCGTTGTGATGGTGTTCATTCCTGTACCCAGCAATTCATTCATCGTCCCTACCAGAGTCCGGATATCCTCATTTGTGCTGCCGGTGCCAAGGCTCCCCAGCCCTCCGGTCACATTCTGAATGGAATTAAGGTCTGCTATTGCAGACTGCATGGAGGAATACGCCGCTTTTACATCCTGGGCAGACACATTTTCTGCGGAAAGATGCGCACTTGCATTGGATAATTCTGTCCTTGTCCGGGCAACCAGCTCATCTAACTGGGCTTCCACATTTGCGATAGTCGAATCGGCACTTTGCTTAGCACTCTTGACGGAGCTTGTAGTACTTCCGACTTTGCTTCCTGCACTGCTTACCTGTCCGCTTGCCGAAGAAAGGGTTCCGTTCAGTTCTTCGTTGCATTCCATAAGACCATCTAATGTATCGATATAATCCTGCAGGTTATCTCCCACAAAATTTAGCTTTTCCACCAGACGATCTACATATTCCGATTCCTCAATGTCCTCCGCAATACCATTCATACTCCTGGTCATCGTATCCATTACAACACCAATGAATTCTTCATTGATATTATTTTGAACCGTCCCCTTTGCACTATCCGTAATCTTAGCGGCAATGGCATTTTTCTTTTGATTTTCATAGTAGGTTACCGAAGGATGCTCGAAACCATTTTCTGCAAAATTGTACATACTCTGGCTGAAATCAGCCCCCATTACAATTGCAGCGTAATACTCACCGGCCTCAACGCCTTCCATCGCCTCCGTGTCCGAATCAAGAAATACCCAGTTAATGTTATGGTTTTCCTTTAGTCCGTCGATAACGGAATCTCCCATATTCTGATAGACTCCATCCTCGTCTGTATAGCCTTCATCTATGGAAGCCACAGCAATACTTACATTTGCAGTATTTCCGTAGGGGTCCCAGTTTGAATAGATATTGAACCACGCATACAAGGACGGCAGCACGCAAACAGCCAACGCAAGCACAAATGCCAGCTTATTCCGTACAAGCCCTTTCATATCGTTTGAAATAATCTTCAAAATATTTTCCATAACCTTACACCTTTACCTGTTTTCTCCAATGTATTTTTATATCTCCGATAAAGTACAACGAACCAAATGCTACATTTTTCCCACTTAAATCCAATTTTTGAAAAACTTCTTCATAGCTTTCACAAACAGAGGCCTCCACTCCCCTGCGGTTAATATATTCGGCAAGCTTTGTGTTCTGCAAAGCCCTGCTGCTGTCCGGTGTAAACGTGTAGAAGCATTTTGCAATCGGAAGCATTTGCGTTACCATCTGCTCGTAATCTTTGTCTGCCATCACTGCCATAAAAAATGTGAATTTTTCTCCGGGATATAAGGCTTTTAAGCTTTTGCAAAGTGCCTGGACACCATGTCCGTTATGTGCCCCGTCTACCATAAAAAACGGTTCCCGGCTGATCAGTTCCATTCTCCCCGGCCAGACAGTGTTCTCTAATCCGGTTCGAAGGATTTCTTCTTTCTCCTTCCTATTTGAAAGTTTGGTAAGACAGGAGAACTGATTCATGTTCTTTTCCAGAAAAATATCCGCTGCCATCATTGCCGCCGCGGCATTTTCCCACTGATGTACACCGGGCAACTGCAATTTTATTTCCCTAGTATAGGAGATATCCTCATCTGTGACCATATACAATTTGGCGGTTGTGTCATCCAAACAACAATTTATTTGATGAAAAGTCCTTTGAATGGTATCAAATGCCTCCTTCTCCTGTTGTTCTACCACAACCGGACATCCCTTTTTGATAATTCCTGCTTTTTCTGATGCGATTGCCTCTAAGGTATCCCCGAGAATCGCCGTATGATCAAATCCAATCTTTGTAATCACACATACCTGTGGTATTCCGATGGCATTTGTGGAGTCAAGTCTTCCTCCCAGTCCGGTTTCAATGACCATCACATCCACCTTCTGCTCCTTAAAATACAAAAGAGCCATGGCAAGGCAATAGTCGAACATGGTCAGCTCCACCCCAAAATCTTCTTCTAATAAAAAGACTCCAAGCCTTAAGGATTCCTCCTTGGAAATCATTTTCCCGTTGATTTGTATCCGTTCCTCAAAGTCCATCAGGTGTGGAGAGGTAAATGTTCCCACCGAAAGACCGGCCTCCTGTAAGATACTGCTTAAAAATGCACAGACAGATCCTTTTCCGTTTGTTCCGGCAACATGAATGTAAGGGATGTTTCGTTTTTTTAATCCAAGCCGTTCAATAACCCTCTGCATGACCTCTGCCCCCGGGAGCTTACCAAACCGCCTCGCACAATTGATTTTGTCCATTACCTCATCGTAGGTGTACATACTCATATCTCTTTCCTTTATAAAATAATCAGAACCACCGGCTTAGCCGGTGGTTTGTTCACGCCCTATAAGGGCTCGTT
>JBJENM010000147.1:0-29118 GCA_051880175.1 Agathobacter sp.
ATAGATTTTAGGTACTGGAAGAAAATCAACCGGCGAAATTATACAATTTGCCAATAAAGCATGAAGCAGAATTTATTCTCGGGAACACAATTTTGAAAAGGGAGTCTATTTATAACTGCTGCAAATCCTCTCTAGTGCATCCTTCTTTACTGTACCTTGCTTTTTCATAAAGCTCATGTAATATTTTAGTAGAAGTTGCATCCTTGATTTGTGCCGCAGCTTCCAGTTCTGTGGGCGTGGCCCAGTAAGCGGGCGTCCCTTTGGTGGATTTTTTAATTAACTTTTTATAGCGTCGGCGTATCTGCGCGTTTGCGGAGAGAATGCCGGCGCTTTTTGTTTGTTTGGCTACGGATGCGGTATCGTCGGTTTCTTCCGAGTCAAGGAATACGATCTCATCCTCGTCCTCCACATTAAAGTCAATGATTGCATTTTTGATGGAACGAATGATTTCTATTAGAAAGACGCAGAGTGTTGAGAGCACTAAAATCCATAGAAAAATTCGTATCGCAATTCCAACCCATTCCGGCAAAACCTTTAACCCTACAGTTGCCTGCTCTAACATTTCTGCCATTTCCATTGGATCTGAGGTTGCCTGAATCTCTCCGATTTCTGGCGCATCCCCTGCCGTATCGAAGACGATTTCTTGCTGCTCTAATTGAGAGAGGGGCTCCCGGTTATAGAGAACGGAGGGAAGAACCGCAAGGGCCAAAAGAAAAATAGCAAGGATGAAAAATATTTTGTGTACACGCTTTATTGTGGTTACAGGTATATTGGCGCTTTTATGACTCTTTTGGAGAAATTCCGTAAAAGAGGAAAGGCATCTGTACATGAAACAGACAAAAACATCCGCCAGGGTTACATAGAAAGCAACATGCCAAAATGCCGGCAGTTTTACCAGAACACCCACAAGATAAAAAATGGCAAACCACGCAAAGGCTACGGGACTTGGCGCAGATAAGAAATTCTTAACCTCCCATACCTCAAGCTCAAAAGCTGCCACATCGCCGTGAAGGGCAAGAAAATCATTTTTCATACGGCCGTGTGCAATGCGGGATGAGGTGTGAACAATAAACATAAGCATGGATACCAAAAAAGTAAATACGGCGGTAAGCTGCATGCTATAGTTAAAAAGGCCGGATGCCCAATATCCTTCCAGTAACCCAAGCCCCAGGGAAAGGAAGAATCCAAGTGCATTATATAGAGGAAGCCACCGGATTCTCTTAAGCAGAATAAAACTTAAGGCAGCGGGAATAAAAAGGAAAAATCCCAACATGGAATAGCGGAAGAATGCTTTCCCCGTCAATCCTGCAAAATCTGCAAAAAAAGGATAGAAACCGAAAAATAAAAGCACTGCATGTATCCAGGAAAGGATGACGCAGGAAAGGCTTGGACCGATGGCGGCTATTTTGTTTTCTTTCATAATTCCACCTCCCAATGCAGTATAGAAAGCGACGAATCTTCGAACCTGCGATCCATGTCGTACACCATGGTGGGAAGTACCCACAATACCTGATTTGGTGTCTCATTTAGACGGTGAAGAGCAGATACCAGTTCTTCTGTGTGGTTTTTGGAGATAATGACGTAGGTTTCGCCGGTTGAACCAAAAGCAAGCTCCTTTTCCAGTAAATCGGAGAAGCTCATGGAAATTTTTGATGGTTCAAGACAAGCCAGCTTTTGATATAATACGCCCATCTGGGCTCCTCCCGCAGGAAGAAATTCATCGATGGCCGTATGAGTCAGGGAATCCTCTGCATTCACGCAGACTCTGGTAGGCATTTTAGCTTTCGAAAGACTGGCGGCAAGGCTTGCGGCTATGCGGATGGATTCCTCAAGAAGCGCCTCATATTTTAAGATGTAAGGGTCCTCCATATCAACCAGAATATGTACGGAAAAATTTGTCGTGGCATCGAACTGATTGACCATGAGATTTCCGGTTCTGGCGGAGGCCTTCCAGTTAATGTGGTTCATGGGATCGCTTTTTTGATATTCACGAATCCCTGAGAACTCAAAAGGATCTAAAAACAGCCGGTTCTTAGAGATCATCATTCCTGAAATTGCCTGATGAATCAGGGTGATTCTTCGAATATCAACAGGCTTCGGATAGATAAAAAGCTGGGCGGACTGGGGATACTCCTTGTAGTATCCTTTTTGGAAAAAATAGTCAAAGGCGGATACATCCACAGAAGTAACGGAATAGCATCCCCGCTTTTTTCCAAGAAACGGAAGGGTACGGGTGGTCTTCTGCTTTGGAAGCAGAGAGAAAATGTCCCGCTTGTAGGTCTGATCCGAGGTAGCGCTATTCTCCTTGGCACCCTTTAAGAATTCAAGGTCCCGGCTCATGGAAAGACGCACGGAAAGCGCTAAAACAGGAAGACGCTTGCTGTTGGTAACCGTTTCTTTTAGGGATGAGACATCTCCTTCATAGATAAAAGGATCCGAAAAAGAGAGGGAGACGGTCAACCCCTTGTCCCAGAATCTTTTAAAAACCAGCTTTTGTAAAAGCCAGATGAATAGAACGGATAGTAGTAAAAAAAGCAGCCACATAGGTATTACCGTCCATTCCAATCCTCTGTCGGAAGAGGCAAGCTAGAAAGTATGTCTGTAAGTGCGGCCTGAGCGGATTTTTTCGCATCATAGGCTGCGTTCATGGATAGTCTGTGAAGAAGCACAGGGGGAGCAACCTCCTTGATATCCTCCGGAGTTACATAATCCCTGCCGCAAACCATGGCATATCCCTGCGCAGCCCGAAGGAAGGCTAAAGTACCACGAGGGCTTACACCGTTTTCAATCTTGGAATGGTTTCTGGTGGCCTGAGTGATGGAAATCAGATATTTTAAAAGCTCCGGATGGACGTAGACGTTTTTACACTCCTGCTTCAGCTTTACAATATCCTCCTTGGAGCAGACCGGGGAAAGCTCCTCTAAAGGTTCATCCTTTATAAATCGTTCAACCATGGAAAGCTCCTCGCCTGCGGATAGGGCCGTCATGGAAAGCTGCATGACAAATCGATCCATCTGTGCCTCCGGGAGCGGGAAGGTACCTAAGGTCTCTAAAGGGTTCTGGGTTGCAATGACAAAGAACGGATCTTCTAACGGACGGGTAACACCATCCACGGTAATCTGGTGCTCTGCCATACATTCCAGCAAGCTGCTCTGGGTTTTTGGGGTGGCACGGTTAATTTCGTCGGCAAGAAGAATGTTGCAGAATGCAGGACCCTTGGAAAAAACAAATTCCCCGCTTTTCGCATCAAAATAGTTCAGTCCTGTCACATCACTTGGCAAAAGATCCGGGGTAAACTGAACGCGGCCGAAATCAGCCCGGATGGATTTGGCAAGAGACTTTGCCATTACCGTTTTTCCGGTTCCCGGAACATCTTCCAGTAATATATGACCGCCGGAAAGAAGGGCGGCAAGGACAAGGTCAATGGTCTTCTCGTTTCCGATCATGACCTTCTGTATATTTGTTTTAATTTCCTGAATTTGTGAAATATCCATAAAAACCTCCTTGTGTTCTACCTTAGGAATATGATACAACTTTTATTGAGTGATGTACAATAAGGGATTTGCATAAGAGATGAATAATAAGGAAAAAATATATCCGAATCGCAGGATGCTTTTTGCATTGGTGGCGCTTGCGTGGCCCACGGTGTTAGAAGAGCTTCTGGCAACGATTATTCAATATATTGATACGGCAATGGTTGGGCATCTTGGAGCGGCGGCTACGGCAACGGTGTCCTTAAGCTCTACCTACAACTGGACCATAAACAGTGTCATTTACGCACTGGGAATCGGTTTTTTGTCCTACATTGCAAGAGCGATTGGAGAAAAGGATCAAAGAAAGGTTGAAATTGCGGCCGGTCAGGCTGTTTCGGTTGTCATTGCAGTGGGTATCGTACTTACTATGATCACCCTGGCAATGGCACCTTTTATGCCGGTGTGGATGGGAGCGGAAGAGGCAATCCGAAGGGATGCGTCGATTTACTTTATGCTCATCAATGCACCTCTTCTTTTCCGCTCGGCAATGTCGATCTTTGGTTCTGTTCTTCGGTCTACCGGAGACACCAAAACACCGATGCTTGTGAATGTGCTGGTTAATATCATCAACACGATACTAAACTATGTCTTCATTTATCTGTTAGGCTTTGGCGCGATCGGAGCCGGAATTGCCACGGCAATTTCCTATGTCATTGGCGGAATTTTAATGACAAGAGCCTTTTTGAAAAACCAGACGATTCATTTTAAAAGGGAGCATGCAAAAATCGATTGGAGCATCCTTGGGGCGTGTCTTAAAATCGGATTTCCCATTATGCTGACGCAAATTGCATCCTGCAGCGGATATGTGGTAGCCACAAGCTTTGTTTCCTCCATGGCGACAACGATTTATGCGGCTCATGCCATCGCCATCACCGCGGAGACCATCTTCTATGTACCGGGATATGGTATGCAGGCAGCCACTTCCACATTAATCGGAAACGCCATTGGAGAGCGGGATTACCGGAAAGAGAAAAGCATCATTGGGTGGGCGCTTTTTATCATTTTTTCATTGATGTGCGTGACCGGGCTGCTGCTGTTTATCGGCGCAGAGTTTATGATGAGCTTGTTTTCCACGGACCCGGAGGTCATTCGGATTGGAGCAAAGCTTCTTCGGATTGTTGCATTTACGGAACCGATATTCGGAAGTGCGGCAGTTTTGGAAGGAATCTTTGATGGTATGGCAAAAACCAGATATCCATTTGTGGTTACCATGATTTCTCGATGGGGAGTCCGGATATTCGGCTCCTTCATCTGCATTCGGATCTTACATTTAGGAATCAATGAAATATGGTATTGTATGATTGGAGACAATATTTTGAGGGCCCTGCTTTTGGCGATGGGACTTCAAAGAATTTTACACAGAGAGCAAAAACAGAGGGAAGAGAACATTGAGTTACAAGGATGAATATATAAACAACAGAAGAAAAATGCGTAATCGAAAGAGAAGAAAACGTAGAAGAAGAGCGGAGCGGTGGCTGCAGAATCTAAGATACGATATGCCAAGACTTCTTCTCCTTCTTGCGGCAGTTCTTATTGTAATTTTACTTATTGTGTTAACAATCGTAGGAATAAGCTCACATAGAAAGAAATCCGCAGGGGAAACACAGGCCACGGAAAGCATCTTTGACACCGAAAGCACACAACAAATTTTAGCATCAACAGAAACTGAAAATGCAGAAACAGAGAGCGAATTTGTTGAGCCTACAGTTGGTATCGGCTACACCTATCCGGATGAAGATGGCTGGTATACCCTTGGGGAAACAAAGGTGTTAGAGGGCTTTACCGCCGAGAGGACAGAGAACACGAAATGGCCGTCGGAAAGTGACGTGGACAGCCAGTATGCAGTGTTGATCGATGAGAGCACCAACGAAATTGTCGTTGGAAAAAATGAAGATATCATTATGAATCCGGCATCCATGACAAAGATTTTAACTGTACTTGTGGCTGCGGAGCATATCACGGATTTAGACGATACCTTCACCATCACCTTTGAGATTACGGACTATTCCTTTGCAAACGGATGCAGCTGTGTAGGCTTTGAAGTCGGGGAAGTGGTAACGGTACGAGATCTGTTTTACGGAACCATTCTGCCATCCGGCGCAGATGCAGCCCTCGCCCTTGCCATCTATACCGCCGGTTCCCAGGAAGCCTTCGTGGAATTGATGAATGAAAAAATTGATGAGCTTGGATTGTCGGATACCGCGCATTTTACAAACTGTGTGGGTCTGTATGACAAGGAGCATTACTGCACGGTTACGGATATGGCCATGATGTTAAAGGCTGCCATAGAAAATGATTTTTGCAGGGAAGTTCTTACCGCCCATGTATATACCACCACGGCAACGGAGCAGCATCCGGAAGGGCTTGTGATTTCCAACTGGTTCTTACGCCGAATTGAAGACCGTGACACCCACGGAGAGGTGGTTTGCGCAAAGACCGGTTATGTAGATGAATCCCGCTTCTGCGCGGCAAGCTATTTTGTCTCCAATGAAGGAAAGCCATACATTGCAGTTACCGCAAGTACCTTCAACAGTAATCAGGCAATCAAGGATCATGTGGCGCTTTACAGCAAATATGCCTGCCCGGAGTAAATGGGGTTGGCATTTTATAATATAGAAATTGGAGATAAAACAATGAGTGAAAACAAAGAAACCCTGCGTCTGTATGATGCGGACGCATATGCCGTTGAATTTGATGCAACCGTCGTAAGCTGCGAAACGGTAACAAAAAATGAAAAGAATGTCTATCAGGTCATTTTAGACCAGACGCTGTTTTTCCCGGAAGAGGGAGGACAGAGCCCGGATATGGGAACCATTGATGGAGTGGAAGTTGTGGATGTTCAGATTAAAAAGAACATCATTACCCACACGCTTACAAAGCCTCTTTCTGTAGGACAGAAGGTTCACGGAAAAATTGACTGGACCCACCGGTTTTATAATATGCAGCAGCATTCCGCAGAGCACATTTTTTCCGGCTTGGTACATAGCAGATTTGGATATAACAACGTGGGATTTCATTTGAGTGATCAGATTGTAACCATGGATTTTGACGGAGTTCTTACCCCGGAGGAGATTTCCGATATCGAATATGCGGTAAATGAAGCAATCACGAAAAACATCGAAGTAAAGGTCAGCTTTCCGTCGAAAGAAGAACTGGCAAAAATCGAATACCGCAGCAAGATTGAAATCGAAGGACAGGTGCGTATTGTAGAAATACCGGGATATGACATTTGCGCATGCTGTGCTCCCCATGTCAGACGTACAGGGGAAATCGGAATGCTAAAGGTCATGAGTGTGCAAAACTATAAGGGTGGTGTTCGCATCAGTGTGCTGAGCGGTTTCCGTGCGCTGCTGGCATTTCGGGAAAAGGCACAGATTATCACGGAGCTTATGAACCTTCTTACCTGCGGGCAGGAAAACCTGGTGGAAAACATTTCTAAGCAAAAGACGGTAAACCAGAGCTTAAAGTCACAGCTTGTAAATGCAAAACAGGCGTTGATGGAATATAAACTGAAGGAGCTTCCGAAGGATTTAAAACAGGTTCTGCTGTTTGAAAAAGATCTGGACAGCAACGGTGCAAGGAACGCCGTAAATAAACTGGTGGAGAACTATGATGGCCTCTGCGGTGTTTTCTGCGGAGATGATGCCGGCGGATACAGCTATGTGATCGGAAGCAAAACCATGGACTGTAAAGAAATCGCAAACCTGCTTCGGGAAAAGCTTTCTGCCCGTGGAGGCGGAAGCCCTGCCATGATTCAAGGGTCCGTAACTGCAACAGAAGAGCAGATAAAGAATGTTTTAGAATTTTTATAAATCCCATTTCGGAATTATGTTTCCAAATGAATTTGCATATTTGAATCAGAACCCACTCTCGTTTGTAAAAAGCGTAGCGGTACTAAATTCGCAATAAATTGCTCATTAAGTGCCGACGCTTTTTAAACGTTCTGATTCAAATAGCAAAATTCATTCTCGGTAACATCTTTCCGAAATGGGATTTTTATAATGTGATATTAATTTTTCCGCCGTTTCCGGTAAGCTGGGTATAGAGCTCGTCGTAAGAATTTGAGCCGAGGCGTCTTGCCAGCTTTTGGGTATCCTTTAATAAGTTGCTACTATCCTTGGAAAAAACCTCTTTTAGCGTGTCAATCTTTTGAGCCGAAAGCAGATTTTTTTTGACGGTGAGGGTTCCTTTTTTGGAATCCATGGAAATGCCGATATCCTCCAGCTCATCCTGATATTTGGAGACTAATTTCTTTAACTGCTTCGCATACCGCTTTACCGCATCGGAGGAATCTTTTTCCGTAGAGGATAATGCATTGTTGTAGGTGTCCACAAAAGCAGAAATGGAGTTTCTGACATTTTCGACATTATCATCCTCGGAATACGAGAAGGACTCTAACTGCTTTACTGCCCGGCGAAGTGCCCTGGCATCCTCGTAGGAAAGCTCTGTGCTGGTAAATTCACTTCTTCCGGAGCTTTTTTTGGCATTTCGATTACTTTTATAAAAATTATTCAGGTAAAAATCAGAAGAAAGCGAAATCGCTGTGGTTGCTGTTGTACTCATAATTTGCCTCCGTGCAGATGCATCATCCGTGATATCTAAATCTCGTTTCGGATTTGTGTTCCCAAATGAATTTTGCTATTTGGACCAGAACGTTTAAAAAGTGTCGGCACTTAATGAGAAATCCCTTGCGAATTTAGTACCGCTACGCTTTTTACAGACGAAAGTTTATTCTGCTTCATGCCTGATTGGTAAATTGTATTATTTCGCCGGTTGATTTTCTTCCAGTACCTAAAATCTATGAAAAAGGCGGCATTTTAAGCGTTTTTAATGGTCGATTGTATGTTTTCGCCGGGGCAATTTCAGCCTGTACCTAAGAAATTGCAAATATTAGGTATACCGCGAGGTCTACTCCTCAAAATAATACAATCCGCTTGAAAAATCCGTAATTTGAAGCTGTTTTTCAAGAATTTTAGGTATACGACAGTTCCAGCACCTCAATTCTTGCCAAATTCCACAATTATGATTCATATTCGAAATCGGATATATCTAAAAAATATATCGGAGAAGTGGGATTCTTTCTTTACAGAAACCGGGAAAAGAAGTAAAATTTATTTAAATTTCCAGAGAAATTCTATGAGGAGGATGCAAATGTCAAAGCGAAGTTTTGGAACATTAAGTGATGGAACTGCAGTAAGCTTATATACGATCTCAAACAGTAAGGGCATGGAAGTAGCGATATCGGATTATGGCGCAAATGTAGTTTCTATTTTTGTAGAGGATAAGGACGGCAATAAGCGCGATGTAATTCTTGGATTTGATGATGCGGCAGGCTATGAAGCAAGCGGAAGCTATTTTGGGGCAACCGTGGGACGAAACTGTAACCGTATTTCTGACGCTAAGATTGTGATTGATGGAACCGAGTACGCCTTAGAGAAGAATGACAGGGGAAACAATCTGCATAGCGGTTCTAAGGGACTTTCCCGTGTGATGTGGAGTGTAAAGGAAGAGCTTCCAAACCGGCTTACACTCTCTTATTATAGCCCGGATCTTGAGGAAGGATATCCGGGAAATGCAACCATCGAGGTGACCTTTGAGGTTACGGAGAATAATGATTTTTCCATTCATTATTATGCAGTTTCCGATAAAAAGACCATCTTTAATATGACAAATCACTGCTATTTCAACCTGAGCGGACATACATCCGGTCCTGTTTTAGATCAGGAGCTGATGATTAAAGCTTATGCATATACTCCTGTAAAGAGTGAGCTTTCCATTCCCACCGGAGAGATCCTGGAACTGGAAGGAACGCCGTTTGATTTTAGGAGACCAAAGCCCATTGGAAGAGACATTCATGCGGATCATGTTCAGATTGGTTACAGCAAGGGCTATGACCATAACTATGCAATTGCAAAGGAAACAGAGGGAATGGAGACTGTTGCCCGTGCCTATTCTCCGGAGTCCGGCATTGAGATGGAGGTCATTACGGATACCATTGCAATCCAGCTTTATACAGCAAATACCATGACAGAGGTCGGAAAAGGGAAGAATGTTTACCCAAACTATGGCGCTTTCTGTCTGGAAACCCAGTATTTCCCAAATGCAATCAACGAGCCGAATTTTGTAACCCCGTTGTTTGATGCGGGACAGCCGTATACAAGTGATACTATTTATCATTTTTCCATCCGGTAAGCTGGAGGCATCCTATGAAAATCGTTTTTTTAGATGCAAAAACAATCGGCGAGGATATTGATCTTTCCGGATATGATGCCCTTGGTGAGGTGGTCAAATACGGCTTTTCTTCATCGGAGGAAGCATTGGAACGAACGAAGGATGCAGACGTGATTGTGTTAAACAAAGTGCGTATCGATGAGAATTCCATCGGTAAGGCCAAAAATCTGAAGCTGGTCTGCGTGACTGCCACCGGGACGAACAATCTGGATAAGGAGTATCTGGACAAAAGAGGAATTGCCTGGAGAAATGTGGCGGGATACTCAACAGAGACCGTTGCCCAGCATACCTTTGCACTTCTGTTTTACCTGTTAGAAAAATTAAGCTATTACGACGAATATGTGAAATCGGAAAAGTATGTGGGTGATGTATCCTTTACCCACTTTGCACATGTGTTTCATGAGCTTTCCGGAAAGACCTGGGGCATTATCGGACTTGGAAATATCGGAAGGCGGGTTGCCGACATTGCAAAAATGTTTGGATGCCATGTAATCTATTATTCCACCTCCGGAAAGAATAACCAGCCCGGCTATGAGCGGGTGACCTTTCAGGAGCTTCTGGAAAAATCAGACATTGTATCGGTGCACGCTCCTCTCACGAAGGAGACGGAAGCACTTATGAATGCAGAAGCTTTTTCTAAGATGAAACCGACGGCAATTTTTTTAAATCTTGGAAGAGGGCCCATCGTGGTGGAAAAGGATTTGGCAGAGGCATTAGAGAATAAGATCATCGCTGCAGCAGGCCTGGATGTGCTATCGGAAGAGCCCATGAGCGCAGACAATCCGCTTCGACGGATTAAAGACAGCGAGAGGCTTCTGATTACACCTCATATTGCCTGGGCCAGCGTTGAGGCCCGCACCAGATTAATGGAAATTATATTAGGACAGATCAGGGAGTTTTTCGGACTCGCTGAGGATCAATAGTCCACAAAAAGCGGCGAATCGCCTGACACACAGCTTCCCGGCTTCCTCATGGAAATCTATGAAGGAGGCTGCGGAAGTTTTTTGTTAGAGTAAGGTTAGAAAAATGAAAGTTAGCTTAAAGTTTGATAAGAAAAATTTAATTCTTCTTTTGATTGCGGAAATCCTTGCAGCAGTCATGTATGATGCGGTGGGCTTTCCCTGGTGGGTTCTTCTTATCTATGGGACACTCTATTTTGGAATTAAGAGCCTGCAAATTGAGCTGGACCCACGGTTTTCATGGCTTTTTGCCGGGCTGTTGTTTGTGATTGGGGCGATGGTAAGCACCTTCTCTATCCAGCATCTGCTGTTAGAGCCGGAGCTTTTTGCAAAGACAACGACGGAAAAAATTTTATTAAATGTACTGTGCTGCCTTGTTTTTTATCTGGTAATTCAGATATTTACCAACAATGTGACACTAACCTGCGTGATTTCCCACCTGTTTTTTGTAATCGTGGGTTTTGTAGATTTCTATGTATATGAATTTCGACAGAATGAATTTACTTTTTCAGATTTTCGCTCCATTTCCACAGGGCTTAGTGTGGCGGGAAATTATCAGCTGCGCTTAAGCGAGAAAGGTTGCTATGTCATTTTTGCATGTGGGCTGTTTATTGCTTTTGTGCGAAAATTTGAGGTGACCTTCCGGAAAACCTGGCTGATGCGTCTTGTGTCTGTTTTTCTTGCAGCAGTTTCGGTGACTGTCATTTCTTTCGGTACAGTCGGAGTAAATACCGAAACCTGGGAGAAAAAAGGGACCTACCGAAACGGATATGTGCTGAATTTTGTCTTAAGCGTCCGGGACAGCTTCATTCAAAAACCAAAGGGCTATTCCGGGGAACTGATTGAAGATCTGGAGAAACAATATGGCACAGAGGAAACAAATGAGGGGGAAGGAGACAAGGACCCTACCATTATTGTGATTATGAGCGAGTCTTTTGCGGATCTTTCCGTAATCGGAGACATTAAGACGAATGTTGTGCTTACTCCTTTTATGAATTCCCTTTCGGAAAACACCATGAAAGGATACGCGCTCTCCTCCGTGTTCGGGGCGAAAACGCCAAACTCTGAGTGGGAGTATCTGACCGGAAATACCATGGCGTTTCTTCCGGCAGGCTCCGTTGTATACCAGCAGTATATAAACGACACCCCTAGCTCCCTCGTCTCCACCTTAAAGGAGAGAGGATATACCTGCGTCGCAATGCACCCGTATTATGACACAGGGTGGAGCAGGAACATCATCTATCCGCAGATTGGGTACGATGAGATGTATTTTATCGATGCCTTTGATAAAACGAAAATCCTTAGAAACTACATCTCGGATGAAGAATTTTACAGCAAGATTATTGACCGCTATGAGAAGAGCGGCAACAGGGAAAAGCTGTTTATCATGGGGATATCCATGCAGAACCACGGCGGGTATACCACCAGCTATGATAACTTTGAGGAAGATGTATACAAGACGGGACGCTCCTATACGGATGCGAACCAGTACCTTTCCCTGGTGCATGAAAGTGACCGGGCTTTAAGGGACTTTATAGAGTATTTTGAACAGGTAGAGGAACCGGTGGAAATTGTATTTTTCGGGGATCATCAGCCAAGCCTTACGGAAGACTTTTACGTTCTTCTAAATGGAAAGGGATTAAGCGGATTAACAGAGGAGGAGCTGCAGAACCTATATACCGTCCCGTTTTTTATCTGGACAAATTATGAGAGCAAAAAGGAAGAGGTAACACTTACCAGTTTAAATTATTTATCTACACTTACCTTAGAGCGGGCAGGAATCGAACTGCCGCCATACCATCAGTTCCTTTCCGACATGAGTGCTTCTGTAAGCGCCATCAATTCCAGAGGATTCTATTCTGTGAGGGATGGCTGCTTTAAGCATATCGACGAGGCGGATGGTGAGGAGGAAGAGTGGATTTTAAAGTATGAGAGTCTGCAGTACAATTCGATGTTTGACAAAAATAATCGAAGTGAGGTATTCTTCCCATACTATAAAGAGAGGAAATGAGAGCATGAGATTTGAGCATATAAAAGCAGTAGTATTCGATTTGGACGGAACACTTTTAGATACCCTGCAGGATTTGACCAATGCGGTAAATTTTGCCTTAAAGGAAAACGGTATGCCACAGCGAACCCTGGATGAGGTGCGAAGATTTGTAGGAAACGGTGTGGAAAATCTAATGATTCGCGCAATCCCCGGGGGGAAGGAAAACGCATTGTTTGACAAGACCTTTTCGGATTTCAAAAGCTACTACGGTGTGCACTGCAAGGATTTTACAGGACCTTATCCCGGAATTCTTGAGCTGATGGAGAAGCTTAAGGAAAAAGGATATGTGATGGCAATTGTATCCAACAAAATTGACAGCGCCGTAAAAGCGCTGGACCAAGAATATTTTGGCGGATATACCTCTGCCGCCATCGGGGAGATGGAAGGAGTAGCCAGAAAACCGGCGCCGGATACGGTGGAGAAGGCGTTAAAGGAAATTGGGGTGGCAAAAGAAAATGCCATCTATGTTGGAGATTCCGATGTGGATGTGGAAACCGCAAAAAATGCAGGACTGCCATGCGTTTCTGTACTCTGGGGATTCCGGGATAAAGAATTTTTATTGGAACATGGGGCAGATATTTTTATAAATCAACCACAAGAGCTGTTAAATCTGTTATAATGAATGATTAAGAAGCGAAAGAAGAGGGTTCGCAAAGGTTGGAGGACAAAAAATGGAAAAAAGAATTACTGGACATACGGGACTTTTAGCTTTGATCGGTTCGCCTGTCGGACATTCCGGCTCACCGGCTATGTACAATTACAGCTTTGAAAAATTAGGACTGGATTATGCTTATGTAGCCTTCGACATTAAGGAGGATCAGGTAAAGGATTATATTTCTGCCATGAAGCTTTTGAATATGAAGGGTGGAAATGTAACCATGCCGGATAAAACAGAGGCGGCAAAATATATGGACGAGCTTTCGCCGGCAGCACAGATCATCGGGGCCATCAATACGATTGTAAACGAGGATGGAAAGCTGGTGGGACATATCACGGACGGAGAAGGCTTTGTCAACAACTTAAAAGACCATGGAATCGACATTAAGGGAAAGAAAATTTCCGTTGCCGGTGGCGGCGGTGCAGCCACTGCAATCCAGGTGCAATGTGCACTGGATGGGGCAAGAGAGATTACGATTTTTAATAAGAAGGATGCATTCTTTGAGAGAACCCTGGCAACCGCTGAGAAAATTAGGCATGCTGTACCGGGGATTGTCGTAAATGTGTATGACATCGATGATATTGCAAAGATGACAGAGGAAATCAAGGACAGCGATATTTTCGCAAATGCTACTATCGTTGGAATGAAGCCGTTGGACGATCAAAGCGTAGTAAAGGATTTATCTGCATTTCGTCCGGGACTTGTGGTGGCAGATGCTGTTTACAATCCAATCGAGACGAAAATGCTTCGGGAAGCCAAAGCAGCAGGCTGCACCTGTGTGGGAGGAAAAGGCATGCTTTTATGGCAGGGTGTGTCCGCCTTTAAGCTGTTTACAGGAAAAGATATGCCGGTAGAGGAAGTAAAGGAGAAATTCTTTTCATGAGAGAAAACATATTTTTGATCGGTTTTATGGGAGCCGGGAAAAGTACCATTGCAAAAGCGCTTTGTAAAGAGCTTCAGATGCAGCTTGTAGAGATGGATGCAAGAATCGTAGAAGAGCAGGGAATGTCCATCAATGATATTTTTGCACAATATGGAGAAGATCATTTCCGGGATATCGAAAGTCAGCTGATTCTGACTTTGGGAGAGGAAGGAAACACCATCGTCTCCTGCGGAGGTGGTGTGGTTGTCCGCCCACAGAATATTGAGTTTATGAAAAAAAGCGGCAAGGTCGTATTTCTTTCTGCTACTCCGGAAACGATATATGAGCGGGTAAAGAACAGCACCGACCGGCCGATTTTAAATGGGCACATGAACGTGGAATACATAGCAGAGCTTATGGAGAAGCGCCGGGCACTCTATGAGGCTGCTGCAGATATTAAGATTGAAACGGATGGAAAAAACCGCTCGGTGATTTGTAAGGAGATTATGGAAAGACTATGAATTTATTTAATATGGATAATCCGATTTTCCGGATGTTAAGCAAAATGGTAGATACCGTGATTTTAAGTGCATTGTGGGTGATTTTTTCCATACCGGTCTTCACGATGGGAGCGGCATCTACTGCGTTATACTACACGGTACATAAAACCCTTAGAAGAAACAGAGGATATATCTATTCCAACTTCTGGAGTTCTTTTAAGTCGAACTTTAAGCAGTCAACCTTAATGTGGCTGATTCTTATGGTAGTTTATGCCATCTTCGGAGTGGATCTGTATCTGACCTGGCAGTTCTTACAGGCAGGTATGCAGTGGGGCGTCATGTTCTATCTGTTTTTGGTGTTAATTCTTATGACGGTGGTGTGGACCATTTATATTGTGGCATATTCCGCACGGTTTGAGAACACAAAAAAGACCACGATGAAAAATGCGGCAGCAATCGCTGTGGTAAATCTTGGATGGTCATTTTTGATTTTATTATTGTTTCTTATAAGTGCTGTGATTGTTTTTTTAATTCCGGTTCTGATCTTTCTGGTACCGGCTGTGACAGCCCTGCTTTATGATGTAATTTTGGAGCGTATTTTCCGGAAATATATGACGGAAGAGGACCTTGCAGCAGAGCGCGAGAGTGACATGATCGATATGGACTAATACAAAATGAATGAATAAAATCCCTTTGCTTACAGATACTACTAAAAAGTAAAGAACTTGTAAACGGAGGGATTTTTTATGACAGCAACGGGGATTGTCAGAAGAATAGATGATTTGGGGCGAATCGTTGTCCCAAAGGAGATTCGCCGTGTCCTTCGCATTAAGGAAGGCGATCCAATGGAAATTTTTACAAATCACGAGGGTGAGATTTTGTTAAAGAAATATTCACCAATCGGGGAACTGAAAGATATTGCCGTAAGCTATGCGGAATGTCTGGCGCAGACCACCGGGGAGTTGGTCTGTATATCCGACCGTGATTGCATTGTGGCAGCATCAGGGCCAAAGAAAAAAGAATATGATGGAAAAATGCTTTCCAAGGCAATGGAAGATCTGATTGAAAAACGTGCTACGGTTTTTGCAACAGCAGAGGATAAGAACTTTGTGAAGATTACAGCGGATGATGAAAACGAGTTTCAGGTGCAGATGATTATGACCATTATCTGTAACGGTGACAGCATAGGTGCTGTCATCTTATACGGAAAAGATGCATCAAAATGGACTCCGGAGACCGCAAAACAACTGATTGGAACTGCGGCACAATTCCTCGGAAGGCAAATGGAATAAAAATCAAAGTAATACAAAGGAGACCGTTCATGGCAGAAGGGACTGTAAAGAAGCGGAAAAGAAAGAAACACCGCCTTTTTTGGTTTACGGTAAAATTACAGATTGTCCTCATGATACTTGTGCTTGGCGCGGTCTCTTTTTATTACTTTTCAGGTTATGCAGATGAAGTAAAGTCACTTAGCGCAGAGGCAAAAGCAATTGTGGCAAAGTCGTCGGAGAAAGATTTTTTACCGATGGAAAGCTGCCTGATCTATGATACAAACGGAAATCTGATTTCCCAGAGAAGGCCGGAAAAAGAAGCCGAGTATGTGTATTACCAGGAGATTCCGGCCAAATACATAATGGCACTGATCAGTATTGAGGATAAAAAATATTACAGCCATAACGGGGTGGATATAAAGGCGGTATTTCGGGCGGCGAAAGCTCTTATCGAGAATGGAAAAGCAACACAGGGCGGCAGCACCATAACCATGCAGCTTGCAAAGCTTATGTATATGGAGCCCGGAAAGACCTGGCAGTATAAGGTCGAGCAGATGTTTATAGCGGTGGAGCTGGAGAAGCGCTACAGCAAGAGCCAGATTTTGGAATTTTATTTAAACAACATCTATTTTGCAAATGGCTACTATGGAATTGCGGCAGCGTGTCATGGATACTTTGACTGTGAAATTGACGAACTGGATTTATCCCAGGTCGCCTTTCTGATGGCGATACCGAACAGTCCGAGCTACTATGATCCCCTTACAAATTTCGATAATACAATTGAACGAAGAAATCTAATCCTGAAGAATCTGCTGGATGATGAAAAAATTACCAACGAACAATATCTGGAAGCTGTCACGGAGGAAATTGTGTTAAACCAGCCCCAGAAGGAGTCCATACTCTGGAACAATTATGTGGATACATATGCCTACCATTGCGCAACAAAGGCAATGATGGAAAATGAAGGATTTGAATTTCAATATTATTTTGACACAAAGCAGGAAGAGTCTGCATATGACGCGGAATATGACGAGCTGTATGCGGCCTGCCAGAAAAAGCTGTATACCGGAGGCTGTAAAATTTATACCTCCATCGATATGGATTTGCAGAACGAACTACAGGAATCTATTGACGGAGTGTTATCCGGTTTCACAGAGATTGCGGATAACGGGGTATATGAAATGCAGGGGGCAGCAGTCTGTATAGACAATAGTACCGGCTATGTGGTGGCCATTGTGGGCGGACGAAGCCAGGATTTTTCCACTTATACTCTAAATCGTGCATATCAAAGCCACAGGCAGCCGGGAAGTGCAATCAAACCGCTTCTGGTCTATACTCCAAGCTTCGAGCGGGGATATACCCCGGATTCGCTGGCTGTGGATGAAGAGATTGAAGACGGACCGAGTAACGCAGGCGGAGGATATGAAGGTGAAGTGACCCTACGCTATGCAGTACAGAAATCGATTAATACTGTTGCATGGAAATTATATGAAGAACTGACTCCGGCAGTTGGATTGCAGTATCTGAAAAATATGAACTTTTCCAATATTGTAGAAAGCGATTATGTCTTACCCACGGCGCTGGGGGGATTTACCACCGGAGTCTCCGCATTGGAGATGGCGTCAGGATATGCCACTATTGAGAACGATGGCGGATTCCGGGAGCCCACCTGTATCCGGGCAATTTTGGATGATACAGGGAATAAAATATATGCATCAGATGTCTCGGTGGAACAAATCTATGATGTGACAGCTTCGCGCATGATGACCGATGTGCTCACAACGGTCATGGATGAAGGAACCGGAAAAGCCGCAAAGCTTTCCAATATATCCTGCGCGGGAAAGACCGGAACAACAAATTCCTATAAAGACGGATGGTTTGTGGGCTTCACAAAATATTATACCACCAGCGTCTGGGTGGGATATGATATGCCCAGAGAAGTCCCCGGACTTCGAGGGACAAGCTATCCCATTCAAATCTGGAAGAACTTTATGGAACAGGCACATGAAGGATTACCGGATCTGCCGTTTTTGCCCTATGCGCAGCTCTCTGATGAATTTGTCCAGCAGCAGGAAGAGGAAAGACAGGCCGCTCTGGAAAAGAGAAATGAAGAGAATAATCCGGATGCAGTAAGTGAAGAGGGAGAAGCTTCGGACGGAGTGCCTTTAGATGGAGAAATTTCCGAAGGGGCGCCTTTAGATGGACAAGCTTCAGACGGGGCGCCGGAAGACGGAAGAAGCACAGGTGAAGGTGAGCTGCCGGAAGGAATAGAGCAGCAGGAGACGAACCCGGAAGGTGGACAGCCGGAGGGATAGAGACTTGACATAGGAGAAACAGCAACTGTAAAATAGAATTAATTAAGGTCACAGGAGGAGTGCAATTGTGAAAAAATATGGATTCGGAGTAGATGTAGGCGGAACAACCATAAAAATGGGATTTTTCGAGACGAACGGTAAGCTTATAAGTAAATGGGAGATTAAGACCAATACAGAGGGTGGTGGAGCAAATATTCTTTCAGATATAGCACTTGCTATTGACAATAAGCTTGCACAGGAAGCCATCAGCAAAAACGAAGTGCAGGGAGTTGGCATTGGTGTACCGGGACCGGTTCGCAGCGATGGCGTGGTAAACGGATGCGTGAACCTTGGCTGGGGTGTTGTAGACGTGGCAAGTGAATTAGGAAAACTCACAGGTCTTCCGGTAAAAGTGGGAAATGATGCAAACGTAGCTGCCCTCGGAGAAATGTGGCAGGGCGGCGGAAAAGGAAGCAAGGATGTCATCATGGTTACACTTGGAACCGGCGTAGGCGGTGGAATTATCTGTGACGGAAAAATGATCGCAGGATTTAATGGCGCCGGAGGAGAGATTGGACACATTACGGTTAATAAGGAAGAAATTGAACCATGTAACTGTGGACAGTATGGCTGCTTAGAGCAATATACCTCTGCAACCGGTATTGTACGTATGGCAAAGAGAAAACTCAACCGTTCAACAGAAGAGACCTCTCTTCGGAAGTTCGAGGAACTTACCGCTAAAGATATTTTTGATGAGGCAAAGGCAGGAGATTCCATTGCAAAGCAACTGGTAGAAGAATTAGGAAGCATTCTCGGAAGTACACTTTCTAACATTGCTTGTGTTGCAGACCCAGAAATTATTGTAATCGGTGGTGGAGTATCAAAAGCAGGAGAAATCTTAATCGAGACAATCCAGAGACATTTCATCGAGGGATGCTTCCATGCATGTAAAAATACAAAATTTGTTTTAGCTTCACTTGGAAATGATGCAGGTATTTATGGCTGCATGCAAATGATTTTAGATTAATTGGATGGCAAATCCGTAAAAAAGATGTAATTAATTTGCTACATATTTTATGATAATAGGCGAGGCTTCGGTGTTAGCTGAAGCTTCGCTTAAATCACATTTCTTTATGCTGTTTTATGTGAAGTTGACTATTGGCTGGTATGGTGTAGGTCGACTAGCCGGCATGTAACAGTATAATCATTTTTCTTTCCCCTTTTTACTGAAAATTAAATTAGAGAGACAGTAATAATTTCAAAAGCATGCCCTTTTTACTGTAATGAAAGGAATGACAACAGTAAAATTGTCCCTCGGTTAAGAAAAATACTGTTTTATTAAGGTGAGCAACAGTATTCTGATGATATATAGCCGAATAATACTGTTCGTGTTTCGTTTATGAGCAGTAAAGGCACATAAAGATGGACCATTTTACTGTATAGAGAATAAAAGAAACAGTAAATTTGATGAAGCAGTAAGAGATTTTCTGTAGGCAAATGGCAAGCGACAGTAGAAAGTGTACTGTTCTAATTGTTTTACTGTTGAACAAAATTAAGATACAGAAAAAATAGGTTAAAAAAATGAGTTTACTGTTTGTGATATGAAATTGGGAGCAAAAATTTGAAAGGAGTAGACAGGTATGGATTACTATTTAGAAGCATTAGAAAAGAAAATGAAGGAATTGCAGGAATTAATAGAAAATTGTAAATCAGACTTAGTGAATGCACCGAAAGGAGCTGTTCAAGTTTCAACGGGACATTGCGGTTGTCAATACTATCATTCCTATCAAAAGGGGAAAAAGAATATACGCCAATATATTAAAAAGGAAGATAAGAAGCTGGCATATGAATTAGCTCAAAGTGATTATCTTAGACGTGTACAATCTGCGGCAGAAGCACAAATGAGGGGGCTAAAAAAAGCAAAGGATCAATACATGGAGAATGATCCAAAATCAGTATTCGAAAAACTAAATGAGAATCGTAAGCACCTGGTTTCTTCTCTTTATATGTCAGATGAGGAATTTATAGAAAAGTGGTTAAACGATATTTCTGATGAAGTAAATTCATATCCGATTGAAACTGAAATATATACGAATAAAGGTGAACATGTTAGATCAAAAAGCGAACGGATTATAGCAGATGAACTATTTCGTTTAGGGATTCCGTACAAGTATGAAGCTGCACTAAAACTGGAAGGACAGACAATTGTTTATCCGGATTTTACAGTTTTAAATGTGAAAACGCGGAAAACATGGTACCTGGAGCATCTTGGAATGCTTGATAAAGAGGAGTATATGCAAAACACCTTCTACAAAATGAATCGATATATACAGCAGGGAATTATTCCCGGAAAAAATCTGATTATTACATACGAGAAAAGTGATTCACCATTAAATACAAAGAATTTGGATATTTTGTTAAGAGAATATCTGAAATAAAGTGTCAGAGAAAAAATGTTCAAAAGCTTTACTTAAAATGGAAATAAATAGAAAAGCTGAAAAAATAGTGAAGACATGATGTTTGGGGACAAAATCCCTTAAACATCATGTCTGCAAAAATAGAATTTTATCTGTGGGTAGAAGATATATTATTTCTGAGCGAGCTCTTTTACATATCTAAGAGCTTTATTCACAGGTGGAATTGCAATCAGGATAAGAGTTATAAGAGCTTCTAATCCAAGATAAGCACCGTTATATGCGAGAGAATAAGTAACGCCATTGCTAAATCCATAATCTCCGGCATACATTCCAAAGAAAATCCATCCGGAAAGGAATGCAAAGAAGTATCTTCCAAGAACGCCTACAATATAGCATAGTAATAAGCTGTATTTCGATTTGTTCTTCCAGAAAGCACCTGCCAGACCAAGAGCTCCGAATGCAAAGATGTAATCAACTAACATCTGAGGAACACTCAAAATATATGGATCAACAACAAGCTGCAAGATTCCATAAGCAATCGCAGTTGTAAGACCTGCACCAAGACCATACCAGTAACCGATAAGTACGATAAACAACATACTAAATAGGGTAACAGATCCGCCCATTGGCAGATGAACCAATTTGATCATAGAAGTAACCATTGCAAGTGCAATTGCCATTGCGGAGAAAGCAAGCTGCTTAGCATTAAATCTTTTCTTTCCGCCAAAAATGGCACATCCCAGTAATAAAACGGCAAGCATAGCGACAACAAGTGCGGTATAGCCTGCGGTGGTAAGCTGATAAGAGCCTCCCCATTCATCCTCAACAAAAGTTGCAAATAAAGACATAAAAAATCCTCCTTGGTGTTAGATGCCAGGAGGACTCATAAATCATGATATAAATCGCGCTTCCTTACGCCGGTATTACCCGGTTCAAGTAATGAGGGTTCATCCATAAAGGATTTCTCAGCTGATAAGCACCCCTAGCATTCTATATTATTTTTTCCAAGTGCTAGAATAATACTTTTAGAAAAATTCGTCAACAACAATTTGGCAGCTAAACAAAAATGAAATAAAGAGCAAAGCATATCATGACTTATTACATATCATCTTTTCATCTAATACATACATAGTATCTATTAGCAGATTACGAAAAGTCATTGTTCCGCCTTTTTGCTTCATTGCTTTTTCTTCAGCAATTTCACCACAAATTCCCATAATTTTACAGGAAGAAGCGACCGCTTCAATTGAAAAGTTTACACCAAGAAACGCGCCTAAAAGTGCGCTGGACATACAACCGGAGCCGGTTATGCGTGCCATCATGGGGCTTCCATCTGAAATAGTAAACAGAACGTTTCCATCGGTAATTATATCTGTAATGCCGGACGCAACAACAATTGCACCGGTCTGTTTTGCAAAACTTTTAATCAGATCGATAGTTTCATTTGAAATATCGATGCCTGTGTTGCGGGCATCGACACCCATCTGTATGGTCTGATTTGTTGCCAGTGCTTGAATCTCCGAAAGGTTTCCGCGAATACATGTTGGATGAACTGCAGATATTAGTTCCAGCGTGCTTCTGCGTCGAAAACCGGCTCCTGCAGCTCCAACCGGATCGATAATAATTGGCTTTCCAGCGGCTGATGCAGCTTTTCCTGCTAAAAACATTGCCTCAAGAGACTCGGTAGCCCCCATGTTAAGCACAAGCGAATGAGCCTGCGTTGCTATTTCTTCTACCTCAGAAGGATGATGCGCCATGGTTGGCGATGCACCGACTGCAAGTAGTATATTAGCACAGTCATTTATGGTTACCATATTGGTAATGCAATGTACCAAAGGCTTCTCCACATTCACTTTTTTTATCAAATCACCAAGATACCTGGGTGTCAGATTATCCATAGATACCCTCACTTCAATTTTAGAAATGCAAATATAATTAATTATTGATTCAATTGCGTTTGAAAATGCTTAATCAAGCCTGCTTTGTCCAGAGCAACGGTAAGTACGATTGCAATAATTGTTCCTCCACAGGTACTGATTAAAAACGGAATTACAAATGTAAATAAAGTTGCTGCTTCATTATGGAGAATAAAGGCAGCGATCGGATAGGAAAGCATTCCTCCAAGCAAGGCGGTGCCGGCAACTTCTCCAATATATGCGGCCGGAAGTTTTTTAAGATACTTGTAAAGAAGGCCGGAGAGAAGGGCTCCACACATACTTCCGGGGAATGCAAGTAAGGTTCCAAGGCCAAGCGCATTTCGAATGGCACTTGCAACAAATGCGCATCCAAGCCCCCACCAGGGACCAACAATAATGGCACATAAGATGTTAATTAAGTGCTGTACAGGTGCACATTTGGAACCAAATACCGGAAAGGAGAATAAGGATCCAACAACAGCAATTGCTGCAAATATAGCGGTTACAGTTAACTTACGTAAATTACTTTTTTTCATTTTTTCCTCCTGCTCCTGCAACACGATTTACAACCAGGCAGAGCAGGACAGTGACTACCATATCAGGAAGAGTATTTCCGACAGGGGTATCAATATGCATAAAGAGGCGATAAATAACAAATCCGATCAACCAAATAATCAAGTTCTGGATATTGACTTTTTTGTCACTTGCATCTTTATGAAGGAAAAAGAAATCTGTGATTTGTATAGCAATCATTGGAGCAAATACAGAACCAATTAAGTAGAGAAAATCAGTTATGTTGTCCATTGGATATACAATAGCTGCTATCGTTCCGATAATGGTAACTACGATAGAACACCACTTTTCGTTCATCTTTTTATGGATAGAAACACTGGAAACACCGGCGGAGTAAGCATCTAAAAAAGTTGTTGTCACAGTAGAAAAAACTATAATCAGAAGACCTGCGACTCCAACACCGGCTTTTACCATAATCGTTGCAATATCACTTTCTCCGGTGTAAATCGATGCGCCCATACCTATGACATACATGAAGATACTGACTGCACTATATACAAGAACGCTGACAAGTGTTGCACCGAAAGGCTTTTCCGCTTCGCGAGTATAATCGCTGATGAGCGGTAACCAGGAAAGTGGCATTGCAACTGCAAGCTCTACCGCTGCGCCAAAGCTTAAGCTATCATCGAAACCTGTAACAATGCCGGAATCAAAGAAAACGACTTTGCATAGAACAAGTGTAAGGATAAACAGAGCAAGCATGGCCACAGTATTGACTTTTCCCAAATTGGTTAGTCCAATGAGTATCCATACAAGGATTAGTGCGCCGATAATAAGGGCCCATACCCACATTCCGGTATGAAAAATGCTATCGGCGGATAAAGCACCATCGTAAATCATAATTGCCGTCCATCCGACAAGCTGGAGCACATTCAGTGCTGCGAAAAGAATGCTGCCCTTTTCGCCGAAACTGATCTTAACAGTTTCCATTGCACTTTTTCTTGTTTTTGCCCCAATCATGCCGGCGGCAAACATCATAATTCCGCCTATAAAATGACCAAGCAAAATGGCAAGAAGACCCCGTGTAAAACCGAGTGGTGCAAAGTAGGTTCCTGTTAAGATTTCTGCTATGGAAACCCCTGCACCAAACCAAATTAGTGCGTTGCTAAAAATGGATGTTTTCTTATTCATTTGTATTCTCCTATTCTATTGTCAATTCAGTGTATTCTCCCGAAATTGAAAATGCGTGATTCATAGGACCACTTCCTTTTCCGAGATCAAGCATTGCACTTAATGCGCCTGAAATGTAATTCTTAGCGTACAAAACAGAATCAGAAAGAGAATATCCCTTTGCAAGATTCGATGCAATTGCGCTGGAAAGAGTACAGCCGGTTCCGTGCGTATTGGAATTGTTGATTCGTTTTCCATTGAACCATTGTGTATTTCCATTTGTTTCTACAAGAAGGTCGTTCGCATCGTTTATGCTGTGACCTCCCTTGCAGAGAACGGAACAACCATAGGTTTTACAAATGAATTGTGATGCTGTTACCATGTCTTTTTCCGTCTTTATTGACATACCGGAAAGCACTTCTGCCTCAGGAATGTTTGGTGTAATAACGGTTGCAAGAGGTAATAATTCTTTTTTCAAGGTACCGATTGCTTCATCGCTGATAAGCTTTGCACCGCTTGTTGCAACCATTACCGGATCTACAACAATATTAGTGGCGCCATATTCTTTCAGCTTTGAGGCGATTACTTTAATCAGACTGCTGGATGAAACCATGCCGGTCTTGACTGCATCCGGACGGATATCTGTGAAAATACTGTCCAGCTGCTCTGCCAAAAAATCTGGAGTTACCTCCATAATACCTGATACGCCGGTTGTATTTTGCGCAGTAAGAGCTGTGATCGCACTCATCGCGTAAACGTGATTTGCGGTCATAGTCTTGATATCTGCCTGAATGCCGGCGCCTCCACTGGAATCACTTCCAGCGATTGTTAATGCTGTGTTCATAAGATTTCTCCTTTGCATTAATTTTGTATAGCGACATAAGGTGGTGCCCCCAATTTGCCGCTTTATAAATTTATAAGCAAGCAGATTCTGCGAGAATTCGCAGCTCTGCAGTCGCTTCCGGAATGTTTGGTGCGTTGAAAATTGCTCCCACTATAGCAACTCCACACATTTTTCTACCTTTTAACAAAGAAAGGTTTGTTTTGTCGATGCCGCCGATAGCGACAACAGGAATGGATACACTATCACAGATTTGATCCAGCAAATCGTGGGACATTGGAATGGCATCTGGCTTGGTAGACGTTCCGAAAACTGCGCCGCTTCCTAAATAGTCCGCACCATTAGCCTCTGCCAGTTTTGCCTGTTCGACTGTTTTTGCAGTAATTCCAATAATTTTTTCTGGACCAAGGAGTTGGCGAGCCTCTAACAGTGGCATATCGCATTGACCTAAATGCACTCCATCGGCATTTATTTGCAATGCCAAATTGACATTATCGTTAACTATAAATGGGGTATGATATTTTCGGCATATCTGCTGTACCGCCAATGCCTCGTCTACCAATTCTTTACCGGATAATTTCTTTTCGCGTAACTGAATCATCGTTGCTCCGGCAAGAATAGCCTGTTCCACTTGTTCCGATAAAGGTGCCGCTATCGAATCATAAGAGTTTGTAATAGCATATAATAGCAGATTTTCCTTTTTAATCATGAAAGGATTCCTCCAATTTCCAATAAAAAATCCTCCACGGCTAATGCTGGGAGGAAATTATGATATCGACTTATCTTATCACTTAAGCTTCCTTACGCCGGTATTACCCGGTTCAAGTAATGAGGGTTTATCCATATAGGATTTCTCAGCTAATAAGCACCCCTAGCATGCTATATTTTTTTCAAGTGCTAGAATAATACTTTTGAAAAAATTCGTCAACAACAATTTAACAACTTAACAAAGTAAAGCGTTACTTAATAAAATAAAGTGAAATTTCAAAAACGAAAAAATGCAAAAAATCTCAGAAAAGCTTAAAAAATTAAGATTTTTAATAAAAAATGCAAGATTTGAATTCGGTTCTTGCAAAATTTATCAAAATTTTTCTTGTATAATTAAGTTCTTTCATATACAATAGAAGTACTGATGTATATTTATAAAATAAAGGAGATTACGAAGATGGGTTATGTTGATGAAGTACTCGCTCAGGTAAAAGCAAAAAATGCTGCTGAGCCGGAATTTTTACAGGCAGTTGAGGAAGTATTGGATTCTTTACGTCCGGTAATTGATGCAAATGAGGAGCTTTACAGAAAGGAAGCAATTCTTGAGAGAATTACTGAGCCGGACAGACAGATCATGTTCCGTGTACCATGGGTAGATGACAAAGGACAGGTTCAGGTTAACAGAGGCTTCCGTGTACAGTTCAATAATGCAATTGGACCATACAAGGGAGGACTCAGATTACACCCTTCCGTAAATTTAGGAATTATCAAGTTCTTAGGATTTGAGCAGATCTTCAAGAACTCACTTACCGGCCTTCCGATTGGTGGAGGAAAAGGTGGTTCTGACTTTGATCCAAAGGGCAAGTCAGACAGAGAGATCATGGCATTCTGCCAGAGCTTCATCACAGAGCTTTACAAATATATCGGAGCTGATACAGATGTTCCTGCGGGAGATATCGGAACAGGTGCCCGTGAAATCGGATACATGTTTGGTCAGTACAAGAGAATTACAAACCTTTATGAAGGAGTTCTTACAGGAAAGGGACTTACCTACGGCGGTTCCCTTGCTCGTACAGAAGCAACCGGATACGGTTTATTATACTTAACACAGGAATTAATGAAGTGTCACGGACAGTCTATGGAGGGCAAGACCGTTTGCGTATCCGGAGCAGGAAACGTAGCAATTTATGCAATCCAGAAGGCACAGCAGATGGGCGCTAAGCCGGTTACCTGCTCAGACTCAACAGGATGGATTTATGATCCGGAAGGAATTGATGTTGCACTTCTTAAGGAAGTAAAGGAAGTAAAGCGTGCTCGTCTTACTGAGTATGCAGCAGCAAGACCAAGTGCACAGTACCATGAGAAGAAGGCTGGAGAGCATGGCGTATGGTCCATCAAGTGTGATATCGCTCTTCCATGTGCTACCCAGAACGAGTTAAATCTTGAAGATGCTAAGATGCTTGTAGCAAATGGTGTTATCGCTGTTTGTGAGGGAGCTAACATGCCTACCACTCTCGATGCAACCAAGTATTTACAGGAGAATGGCGTATACTTTGTTGGTGGAAAGGCTGCAAATGCAGGTGGTGTTGCTACTTCTGCACTTGAGATGTCTCAGAACTCTGAGAGACTTAGCTGGACCTTCGAAGAAGTAGATGCTAAGCTTCAGAACATCATGGTTAACATCTATCACAATATCGATGACGCAGCAAAGCGTTACGGAAAAGAAGGCGATTATGTTGCAGGTGCAAACATTGCTGGATTTGAAAAGGTTGTAAATGCTATGAAGGCACAGGGTATTGTTTAATAGTAAAAATGCACAAATACATGAGGAAATAATGAAATGCCGGATGGGTCAGAAATGTCTTAAATCCGGCATTTTCTATTTTGCGAGATTTGAGGAATTTGTGCAAGTTTTACAATACATTTAAATGATTAAAACCGATAATATACGTGTAATATACATAAAAGTTACACGTAATATACAGTAAGGTTTTCATATCGCAGGAAAGAAAATGTAAAAGAGCAAATAATTTGAATAAATATTTAGAAAAGGTGTATGAGTCGTGTGATTGAAGGATTTGTAGTGAAAGAAATGTTTCTTATCTTTTATTAAAAGTGTTTGACTAAAATATAGAAATTGCATATACTATAGGTGAACAAAGAGATTTGTTCAGCGCGAATAACGCTTCGAATTTTATTCACTTGTATGTTTGGTCTCCGCGAATGACGGGACTTGAATTTAGAATATCATTCACTTGAAGAGTTTAAGGCCACCTTTTTGGTGGCTTTAACTATTTATGAAAACATTAGAGAAAACGATTTAAGGAGATACATAAGGTGCAATTAGTAAAAGTAGGGGAGCAGTTTTATCAGGAATGTAAAAAACATGGGACAGATAAAGAATTACTATTTAACAAAAGTGGCAGACCATGTGTTTTAATAGTGAAATTAAAATACAAAGGACAAAACCATAAATTTGTAGTACCACTTCGCTCTAATATTGCGGCTAATACTCCTAAGAACCAATATTTTGCACTTCCACCAAATTCTGCAACGAAATCCGGAAACAGACATGGCGTGCATTATATAAAATTATTTCCGATAGATAGTAAGTACATACAGAAATACAGAATTGAAAATAATGCTTATATGCAGCAAGTCAAATCCATTCTGGATAAAAACGAGAAGGATATTATAGCAGCCTGTCAGAATTACCTATATGAATGCGAGCAAGGAAAGAAAAATCCAATGACACCGGATATAGATGGTATAATGTCATGGTTGTAGAAGGAGAAACCTCATAAATATCAACGTGGAAAAGTTGAAAGTTGGTATAGGCACATAAAAATACATGATCGTAATATACTTATAATATACAAAAAGTCCAGAAAGTCGCATAAACACTGAGGCCTCATGTTACTGCGATGTTAGCTCAGGGTGTTTGCTAATTAAGAATTACTAAGATAATATATGCATGGTTAAGTCCCGGAAAGAAAATTTTCGGGGCTTTTCTTTATGCATTTTTGCTATGTGATGCATTTGGAGCTGTACTAGTATAGCGAGAACTCTACAAAATACATTTAAGTGAGGAAAAAACTCATCAAGAAGTTGATTTTGCACGAAAACTGTATATAATAGACAGTAGAAAAGAAGGTGAGGTAGCAATCATGTTAATTCAATTTAATTTTAAAAATT
>JBJENM010000148.1:0-89848 GCA_051880175.1 Agathobacter sp.
CCACTCTCGTTTGTAAAAAGCGTAGCGGTACTAAATTCGCAATAAATTGCTCATAAAGTGCCGACGCTTTTTAAACGTTCTGATTCAAATAGCAAAATTCGTTCTCAGGAACACAATTCCGAAAAGGGGGATAAGAAAAACGCAAGCAAGAAGTCATCCAAACAAGAAAGAATTATCAAACAAAAAAAGAATCCGACCAGATCTCCTGGCCGGATTCTTTTTACAAACAATTATTTCTAAACAATTCTTCTTAAGCAATTCTATCCAAGCAATGCTTTGTCCGAAGCAAATTGTTCGCCGCTGACTTCCTCGAATTTCTGAAGAAGATCTTCTACGGTAAGCTTTTTCTTCTCCTCGGCACCGATGTCTAAGATGACCTTTCCTTCGTGCATCATGATCAGCCGGTTGCCATGGGCGATGGCATCCTTCATGTTGTGGGTTACCATCATTGCGGTCAGATGATTTTCCTCAACAATCTTGTCGGTTAAGGAAAGAACCTTTGCCGCGGTCTTCGGATCAAGGGCAGCCGTGTGCTCATCCAAAAGAAGAAGCTTTGGCTTCTGAAGTGTCGCCATCAGAAGCGTAAGAGCCTGACGCTGTCCGCCGGAGAGAAGACCGACCTTAGAGGTCATGCGGTCCTCCAGACCGAGATCTAACTGCTTTAACAATTCACGATAGTGTTCTCTTTCTTTTGAGGTGATGCCCCAGCGAAGAAAACGCTTTTTACCACGGCGGGCTGCCATAGCAAGATTCTCATCGATTTGCATGGTGGCTGCAGTTCCTGTCATTGGATCCTGGAATACACGTCCAAGGTAGGTTGCACGTTTATGCTCCGGAAGTCCGGTTACATCAATGCCATCAATGGAAATGGAACCGTCATCTACCGGCCACACACCGGCAATGGCATTTAAGGTGGTGGACTTTCCGGCACCATTACCACCGATAATGGTAACAAAATCACCTTCATTTAAGGTAAGGTTCACACCATCTAATGCAATCTTTTCGTTGATGGTGCCCGGATTGAAGGTCTTATGAACATTTTTGATCTCTAACATATCTAGACCTCCTTTCCGTTTTCGGAAGAATCTTCGGATACCTTCATCATGGCACCGCGCTTTGCGGCACGGCGGAAGGAATTCTTGCTCTGGGCCTTAAGATAAGGTACGGCAAGGAAGATTGCAACGATAATCGCGGTAAAAAGCTTTAGGTCGTTGGAATCCATCTTGAGCCAGATAACGATTCCGATTACGATATAGTAGATTACACCGCCTAAAGCAACAAAAGTAAGTCTTCCCTTGAAGTCCATATGCTTTCCTAAAACGGCATCTCCGATAACCTCGCCGATAATGATTGCAGCAAGTCCGATGACGATGGCACCACGTCCCATATTTACATCCGCAAAACCGGAATACTGGGAAAGAAGACCGCCGGACATTGCAACGATTCCGTTTGAGATGCAAAGTGCAATCAATTTCATGTTCTGAATATTGATACCCTGTGCTTTACTCATTGCAGGATTACAGCCGGTTGCACGGATGGCAGAACCCTGTTCCGTTCCGAAATACCAATACATGATCGCAATGAGCACCACGCAGAACAATGCAGCAGCAATAATGGCTCTAGTAATGTTACGTGAAGAAAGAATCAGATTGTATTTGTCTACAGACAGCGCCTTGTTTGCACTTCCGATAATATGCAGATTCACAGAATACAAGGCAATCTGTGTAAGGATTCCGGAAAGGATTGGCGGAATACCGAGTTTGGTGTGAAAGAGTCCGGTAACAAGTCCGGCACATACACCTGCAAGAGTGGCAACGAGAAGCGCTGCCCAGATATTCCATCCATTTGTGGTAAGAACTACAGTCACAGCCCCGCCGGTGGCCATGGAGCCATCGACGGTAAGGTCTGCAAAATCAAGCAAACGGAATGTGATATAAAGACCTAAGGCCATAACGCCCCAGATCAGACCCTGCGCAATATTGGATGGCAGAGCGTTGAAAAAGCTTGCTGGATTCAGCGAAGCAAAGTAAGACATTAACATAAAAACCTCCAAAGGAATGAATGACTAATTATTCCTCAATAGCCTCATAATCATCCGGAATGGTAATTCCAAGAGCCTCAGCATTTGCAGCGTTGTACTTCTTGGTTACGCTTGGAGCAAACTCAATCTCCATGGATGCCGGATCAGCACCGTTTACAAGAATCTCGTAAGCCATGTCACCGGTTGCACGTCCAAGATCATAGTAGCTGATGGAAAGAGTAGCGATACCACATCCGGAACAGATACCTTCCTCACCGGCAAATACAGGAACCTGAGCAGGGATTACTACGTTGGCAATAGCCTCTGTGCAGGAAGCAGCGGTGTTGTCGGTTGGGATGTAAAGCACATCGTTTGCATCAGCAGCAGCCTGTGTAACAGAAGCAACGTCGTTGGAATCAGAGAACTTGTACTCGGTTACGGTATATCCGTCTTTTTCAAGATACTCGGTGATAACGGTAGCCTGATACTTGCTGTTTGGCTCAGCGGAGCAGTAGAGGATACCGATGTTCTTTGCATCCGGGAATAATTCCTTAATGCAGGCAGCCTGCTGATCAAGTGGAGCAAGGTCTGAGGTTCCGGATACATTGGTACCGGTCACACCGGCCCAGTCGTCGATTTCCATTGCAGTTGCATAATCGGTAACTGAGGTTCCGAGAATCGGGATGCTGCTGGTAGAAGAAATAGCTGCCAAAAGAGCCGGAGTTGCGTTGGCAAGAATCAGATCATAGTTGTTGGCAGCAAAGGTGTTGGTAATGGTGGAGCAGGTAGGTGCATCTCCCTGGGCATTCTGGGTGTCAAAGGTAACCTGATCCCCTAACTTTTCGGTAAGGGCATCTACAAATCCCTGGGTTGCAGCGTCAAGTGCCGGATGCTCAACGAGCTGGCAGATACCAACATTGTAAGTCTTGTCGCCGGAAGCACCGCTTGTGCTTGCCTGTGAGCTTCCGCAGGCGGTAAGTGATACAACCATAGCTGCTGCTAAAAGTGCAGACATTAGTTTCTTTTTCATAATTATGTTTCCTCCTTACATATAGAAAACTTAACACTTTAACGCGTTAAGTCGGTTCAACGTTTCAATTATAATAAGAAGCGACAGTAAAGTCAATAAAACCGGACTGGAAAATATTTATTTTAAGGAGAAAAAATGTTAAAATGAAGGCTCCAAGGGGAAAGCCGTCTGGAAAAACGGTTGTGCGTGTGAGTGAGAGTCGAAAGGACTCTGCATATGAAAAAAAGTGAAAATGTTTTCTGTTGGAAAAACAGCTTCAGGCAGGCAAGAAATGCGGTATACGACATTGTGTTTCCGCCCCGGTGCATCCTCTGCGACGAACTGATGGAGCAGGGGCAGGGACAGCTTCATCCTGCCTGTAAAAGTAAGCTTTTTCCCGTAAGCGGTGCAGTATGCCTGCACTGCGGAAGACCGGTGATCGGCGAAAACTATGAATTCTGCTATGACTGCGCAAGAAAAGAAAAAGCCTGCCATCTGCCGGGTAAGGATACCTTTTTCCAGGGGAAATCCCTCTTTCTGTACAAAGGAGAAATCAAGCAGACCATGTACCGGTTTAAATACAGCAATAAGAGGGAATATGCCTCTTATTTTGCAAAGCGGGCAGTGGAATGCTATGGGGACTGGCTTGAGAAAATTGACGTGGATGCGGTAATTCCGGTGCCGATGTACAAAAGAAAGGAAAGAAAAAGGGGATACAATCAGGCAGCGGAATTCGCAAAGGCATTAATCGAAGCGATGGAGCTTGACCGAAACGTAAAGGAAAAGAAACGGAACGAAAAAGAGGAAAAGAAGAAAAGGAATGAAAGGGAAGAAAGGGAAGAAAGGGAAAAAAGCGGGAAAATACCGGTATATGATTCCGGGGTGCTGCTTCGCATCAAAAACACCAGACCCATGAAGGAATTAAATGATGTGGAACGGAAAAATAATCTCAGAAATGCTTTTCAGGTAACGAAAAATATTGTAAAATATAAGAAAGTATTGTTGGTGGATGATATCTATACTACCGGAAGTACCGCGGATGCAGTATCCCATGAATTGCTTGCTGCAGGCGTCGATGAAGTGTATTTCCTTAGTATATGCATAGGAAAAGGTGTTTAGGAGGTATCATAATGAATGTATCAAATTGCAGAACCTGCGGAAGACTGTTTAATGCTCTGGCAGATGAGAGAATCTGTCCGGCCTGCAGACGGGCGCTGGATGACAAATTCCAGGAGGTAAAGGCATATCTTGATGAGCATATGAATGCAACCGTGGAGGAGGTATCCAGAGAAAATGACGTGTCTGTAAAGCAGATCAAGCAATGGATCCGCGAAGAACGGCTTACCTTTGCGGAAGGATCTTTGGATGGAATTGAATGTGAAAGATGCGGAAAGCTCATCAAGACAGGCCGTTTCTGCGATGAATGCAAAGGTCAGGTGGCAAACAATCTGATGAGTGCATATGATAAGCCGGCGCAAACGGCAAAAGAGCCGGATAAGCGTGATGGTAAGAACCGCATGAGATTTTTATAGGAGAATAAAATAGAATGAACAGGCCTCAGGCGAAGGAGATTCCAATACGCCTGAGGCTTTAAATTTATTGTTTGAAAATGAGATATACTATGTTATAATCGAAAATGAAAATTGCTGTCCTATGCTCAAAAACAGGAATGGCAAAAAAGGAGATTTTATGATTAACGAAGAGCGTGTGCGGGAAATGGCAAAGCTTGCCGTTATGGATCAAAACGAAACCCGGCAGACCAGACAAATGAAAGAATATTTCGGCAGTGATTATGTTGCAAAAGAGATGCTGATCAGTCTGTTTACCGGTACGCTGGCATTCGGACTTATTTTGCTGTTTGGCTTTTTGGCAGCGGGAGAGGATGCGATAGATACCATGAGCTCCGTTGTTTCGGCAGATTTTCTGGGAACAGGAAAGCAGTTCCTCTTTCTTTATCTTGCCTTTGAAGCACTGTACCTTTTGATAACAGCCATGGTGTACCGGTCAAGATACCATGAGAACAGACTGGAACAGAAAAAGTATGCGAAGCATTTGAAAAAGCTGAACAAACTGTACGAACGAGAAGAAAAAATCAAGGCTTAGGAGGCTATTATGACCCAGCTAATCGAAATAAAGGATAAGATCATCAAATTTTTCTGCTATTACGAATTCTATATGATGATGGTAGTGAAATTTGTCTTGGCCTTAACACTGTTTTTAACCATCAATGCAAATATCGGATATATGAGCAGAATCAGTAGCGTATCGGTTGCAGTTATTCTGGCTATGATCTGCTGTTTATTACCTGCTAACGGAACCATTTTACTGGCAGCAATCGTAGTTTTACTGGATATGTATACGTTGTCGATAGAGGTTGCGCTGGTAACCTTCCTTCTGTTCCTTCTCATTTATCTGGTATATTTTCGCTTTGCACCGAGGGATGGCATTGCCGCGATACTGACTCCAATTACATTTCAAATGAAAATACCATACCTTATGCCAATGGCAACCGGACTTTTAAGACCGGCATACTCCATAGCGTCCATCATTTGCGGAACTGTACTGTATTTCTTCCTGGACGGCGTAAGGCAGAGTGCCTCCACGTTGACAGCCACGGCAAGTGCGGATGATGACACGACTTCAAAACTGAACGTCATCATCGGGCAGATTACCACAAATAAGGAAATGGCTCTTACGATTGTGATTTTTGTACTTGCCTTTCTGATCGTATATCTGATTCGCAAGATGAATATTGAGCATGCCTGGACCGTAGCCATTATTTCCGGAACCATATTTCAGGTTGTGGGACTGATTGCAGGATATCTGGTCCTTAATATTTCCGGAAAAATGATCGGACTTCTGATTGGAAGCATAGTATCCATGCTTCTGGCATTTGTGGTTCAGTTCTTCTGTATGGATCTCGATTACGCCAGAACCGAGCGTGTTCAGTTTTCGGATGATGAATACTTCTATTATGTAAAAGCGGTTCCGAAGAAAATGGTCACATCCACCTCTAAGACCGTGAAGCGCTTCAGCACCACAGGAACAATCGGAAAGCGCATTGATCATCCGTCAAAGAGCGAGGATCTGTCGGACGAGAATACCAGCAGAAAAGTGATTGCAAAGGAATTGGAAATTGATGAGGATTTATTAAAGTAATCACAATCCTAAGAAAAAATTAAGAAACAACTAAGAAAGAATACAAGAATAATTGAAAGATTTGGAATAATATACCAAATTGAGAAAAAAGGAAAGGAGAGAGACGATGGAAAACATAAGTGGAATGTTAAATGAATTCACGGAAAAAACATCCCTTGTACTCGGAATGTCTGATATCAAGATTGCCTTCGGTGATGTCGTGGAAATTCTGATTATCTCCTTCCTGTTTTACAATTTTTTACTGTGGATTAAAAATACAAGAGCATGGAATCTGTTTAAAGGAATTGTAATTATCCTGATCTTTGTGGCTTTTGCCGCAGTATTTCAGATGACTACGATCCTATGGCTGGCACAGAACCTCTTAAATGTGGGCCTGATTGCACTGGTGATTATTTTTCAGCCGGAGCTTCGGAAGGCTCTTGAAAATCTGGGAACCAAGAATTCCATTGGAAAGCTTTTTGTGATGGGAAAAGAGGGAGAGGCAAAGTTTTCGGACAAGACCGTTGATGAGCTGGTAAAGGCAAGCTTTGCCATGGGCCGTGTGAAAACCGGAGCTCTCATTACCATTGAGGACACCATCAGTCTGGATGAATATGTCAGAACCGGAATCGATGTGGATGCGGTTTTGACCAGCCAGCTTTTGATCAATATTTTCGAAAAGAATACGCCGCTTCATGACGGCGCAGTTATTGTGCGGGGAGACAGAGTGCTTTCGGCAACCTGCTATCTTCCGCTTTCGGACAGTCTGTCTCTCAGCAAGGATCTTGGAACGAGACATCGTGCCGCTGTTGGAATCAGCGAGGTCAGTGACTCCCTGACGATTGTCGTATCCGAGGAGACAGGAAAGGTATCTCTGGCGATACGGGGGCAGATTTATCACGATATAGACGCAGAGTTCCTTCGGGACAAGCTTATGTATCTGCAGAATCGTAACCACGAGGTAACAGGATGGGAGCTTATCAAGAGGAGGTTGAAGAATGAAAAATAAATTTTTCAAATCTCTTTTTAAAAATTTTGGATTTAAAGTACTGGCAGTGTTTTTTGCCTGTATACTCTGGCTCGTTGTGTACAATACCGACGATCCGACAAAAACCCAGACCTTCAGCACGAAGGTAACCATTGAAAATGCGAATGCCATAAAAAACATGAATAAATACTATGAAATTGTGGAAGGAACCGGAAACGTTACGTTTTCAGTGTCCGCCCAAAGGAGTGTTTTGTCCAAAATTGCGGATTCGGATTTTACTGCGGTTGCGGATATGAACGATCTGGTTATGAACGAAGACGGAACCATGGGGACTGTGGAAATCAAGATCACCTGCGGCAGATATGAGAACTACTTAAATTACAATAAGCAGAAATATCTGAAGGTTGCACTGGAGGATCTGATGGAAAAGCAGTTTGTCATCTCTGCAAGCACCACCGGAAAGGTGGCGGAAGGCTATGCCCTTGGAGATGTAACGATATCCGGTTCAAACATCCTTAAGGTGTCCGGACCGGCATCCATCGTAGGCCAGATCAAAAGCGCCGTTGCAATTATCAATGTGGATGATGTATCCACCAACGTATCGGACAATGTTTTCCCAACGCTTCTGGATGACGCGGGAAATGTCATCGATACAACAAAACTGAGCTTAAGCACCTCCACGGTTGCCATCAACGCAGCGGTACTAAGCACCAAGTATTTGAGCTTTACCTTTGATACCGTCGGAACCCCGGAGGCGGGTTACGAGGTTGTATCGGTGGTGGGTACGCCGAATTCTGTACGTGTGAAAGGAACCTCCTCCGTATTAAACGGATTGACAACCATTGCGGTCCCCGGGGACGTATTTAATGTGGACGGATTAAAGGAAAGCTTTGAGACTACCATTGATATCGCAGAGTATCTTCCGGAGAATATTTCTCTTGTAAGCAATAAGGATGGAATCATATCGGTAGTCGTTACCATTGAGCCATACGAAGAAAAAGAATTAACCATAACCACGGATAGGATCGATGTTGTAGGATTGGCAGAAGGACTGCAGCTTGAATATGATAATACAACAGTAGATGTAACGGTAGGCGCGGTGACAAGTGTCTTAGATACTTTGGATTCCCATAATGTGCTCCTTGCCCTGGATGCCAGCGAGCTTACTGTCGGAAGACACCGCGTGCAGCTTTCCCTTGCGGATGAAGCTGCCTCCTATGATTTGCTGGATGCCTATGTGGAAATTACCTTGACGGAAATAGAAGAAAATAATGAGAATCAGGAAGAACCGGTCAATGAAAACGGACAGGGGAACTAGATTTGGAAAAATGAATCAAAGGAGATTAACAGAACATGTCTAGAATGTTTGGTACGGACGGAGTCCGTGGTGTAGCAGGAACAGAGCTTACCATTGAGCTTGCTACAAAGCTTGGCCAGGCTGGTGCATATGTGCTTACAAAAGAAAAATCACATCAACCAACCATTATCGTAGGCTGCGACACAAGAATTTCGGGGGGAATGCTGGCGAATGCGCTTATGGCAGGAATCTGCTCCGTCGGTGCAAATGCAATTTATGTCGGTGTGGTTCCGACCCCTGCCATCGCATACCTTACCAGAAAGCATAAGGTAGATGCCGGTGTAGTCATCTCGGCGTCCCATAATCCTATGGAATTTAACGGAATCAAGTTCTTTAACGGAGAGGGTTATAAGCTTTCCGACCAGCTTGAGGACGAGATTGAGAAACTGATCAAAAACGATATGGAAGACGTCGTCTTTCCAATCGGACCGGGAATCGGAAAAATTGATTACCGTTTTGATATCCGGGATGAGTATGTAGAATTCGAAAAGAAGACGGTTCCGGTGGATCTGTCTTCCCTTAAGATCGTCATTGACTGTGCAGAGGGGGCAAGCCATTATACCTCAGTAAAGACCTTGACGGATCTTGGCGCAAATCTGGTTGCTATTCATACCAATCCGGATGGAACCAACATCAATGCCAACTGCGGTTCCACACATATGGATGAGTTAAAGGCAAGAGTGGTATCGGAAAAAGCCAATATCGGAATCGCCTTCGACGGAGACGCAGACCGGATGCTGGCGGTGGATGAAAACGGAAAAATGGTGGATGGCGATGAAATCATGGCTATCTGCGGAAATTTCCTAAAGCAAAAGGGAAAGTTGGCTAAGGATACCATTGTGGTAACGGTAATGACCAACCTGGGCTTTACCCTGATGGGAGAGAAGGAAAACATCCACATCGAGAAGACAAAAGTCGGAGACCGCTATGTTCTTGAGAACATGCGGGAGAACGGATATAACCTTGGCGGAGAGCAGTCCGGGCATGTCATTTTCTTAGATGACAACACCACCGGAGATGGGCTTTTATCAGCGCTTCATC
Organism: Agathobacter sp.; assembly: GCA_051880175.1. Taxonomy (GTDB): domain Bacteria; phylum Bacillota; class Clostridia; order Lachnospirales; family Lachnospiraceae; genus Roseburia. Next base: position 9,554 of record JBJENM010000148.1, read on the forward strand.
TGTTGGAGGTCATGGTGGAGACCGGCAAGCCTTTGTCGGAGCTGGCAAAGGTGATGGAAGTTCTTCCGCAGGCCCTTGTAAATGCAAAGGTGCCGAATCATAAAAAAGAAAGCTACATGGAATATACAGAAATCGCGGAAGCGATTGGAGAATTGGAGAAAAAGTTTGCCGGAGAAGGAAGAGTCCTGATCCGTCCGTCGGGAACGGAGCCTCTTGTGCGTGTCATGATCGAAGGAAAAGATCAGAAGGTCATTGAAGAGGAGGCAAAGAAGCTGGCAGACCTGATTCAGAAGGTCATGCTGTAAGGGGGAAAAAGAGTTGGTATCAAAGAGACTGAAAATCACAAATCCTACGGGGTTGCACCTGCGCCCTGCGGGAAATTTATGCAAAGAAGCAATGCAGTACAAAAGTAAGATTACATTTGATTACAGTGGAAATACTGCAAATGCGAAAAGCGTGTTAAGCGTCCTCGGAGCATGTATCAAATGCGGAGATGAGATTACGCTGATCTGTGAGGGCGAAGATGAAGAGAAGGCCTTAGATGCATTGTCTAAGTATATCGAGAGTGGTTTAGGGGAATAACGCATGTATAAAAAGATAAATTCCGGGTGGCTGAAGCATTGGGATTTTGAGCTTCTGGATATTGTCTGCCTGGAATCGGCATTTTTAATTGCATATATTATCCGACACAGAGATGTATTTCCATATCTGCCACATTTGTACCTGCGTCTGTGTATCCTGCTTTTTGCTTTTGACATCGTGGTAGTATTCCTGATGAACAATTACAAGGGAATACTGGAACGGAATAAGACCCAGGAGCTCTGGGCGGTCATCCAGCATGTTACGGTGGTGGAACTGATGCTCCTTCTGTATGAGTTCATCATTCAGGAATCGGCAGAATTTTCCAGATCCGTATTTGTCATGAGCTGGGGCTTTGGAATGGCTTTGTGTCTGGGCGGACGGCTGACCTTAAAAAAGATCGTTCGAAAGAAGCTTACCTCGGAACGAAACCAGGCAAAGCTGTTGGTAATCGCATCCAAGGATCATATCGCACAATGTGCGCAGCAGCTGCAGTCCAAAACCTGGAGGAATTACCGGGTCTGTGCCATTGCCATTCCAAGCGATGAGGAAAATGACCGGATCGATGCAAATATTCCGATTCTTTTTGGAAAAGAACAGATGATGGAATATATCCGGCAGGACGTTGTAGATGAAGTGTATATCGATACCTTTAAGGATAAGGAAGATTTAAATGAACAGGTGGATATGTTCCTTGGAATGGGAATTACCGTGCATATCAGCATGGGCTTTCTGCCGGACAATCTTCCGAATCAGATTGTGGAGAAAATGGGTGGCGGATATGTAGTTACCACAGCTCTTAAGACTGCCAACAGTATTCAGGTCACAGTAAAGAGACTGATGGACATCGCCGGGGCGCTGATCGGGCTGCTTATTACCGGTATCATCTATATTTTTGTTGCTCCGGCAATTAAAAAGGCATCTCCCGGACCGGTATTTTTCGTTCAGGAACGTATCGGAAAAAATGGACGTCCTTTTAAGATGTTCAAATTCCGCTCCATGTATCTGGATGCAGAAGAGCGCTTAAAGGATCTGATGGACCAGAATGAGATGCAGGGGCTCATGTTTAAGGTGGAAAATGATCCCCGGATTATCGGAAGTGAAAAGGGACCGGGAAAAGGAATCGGGAATTTCATTCGAAGGACCAGTCTTGATGAATTTCCACAGTTCTGGAATGTATTAAAGGGTGATATGAGTCTGGTGGGAACCAGGCCGCCCACAGTTGTGGAATATGAGCAGTATGCCCTGCACCATAAAATCCGGTTATCCATGAAACCGGGAATCACCGGATTATGGCAGATCAGTGGAAGAAATGACATCAAAGATTTTGAAAAGGTGGTAGAACTGGATACCGCATATATTGAAAACTGGTCCTTGGTTTTAGATATTAAGATACTTGTTTCAACCATAGGTGTGGTTCTATCCAGAAAGGGATCCAAATAATATGCAGCATGTTTTTATCGTAGGAAGCAAAGGAATTCCTGCTGCTTATGGAGGATTTGAGACCTTTGTCGAGAATCTGACAGCGAAAAAACAGAATACAGATATCTGTTATCATGTATCAAGAATCAGCGATACAGATGGCGAATATGAGTACAACGGAGCAAAATGCTTTGATGTAAAAGTGCCGAATATCGGACCAGCAAAAGCAATTTACTATGATGTAAAAGCACTGAAACGATGCATCCGGATATGTAAGGATTTACAGAAGAACGAAGAACAGAAGGAAAAGGGCGCGGCATCACGCCCTGTTTTCTATATATTGGCATGCCGTATCGGACCGTTTATCGGAAGACTAAAGAAACAGATACATGCCTTAGGTGGGCAGCTTTATGTAAATCCGGACGGACATGAATGGAAGCGTTCCAAATGGAGTGCACCGGTGCGCTCTTACTGGAAGTTCTCCGAGAAGCTGATGGTAAAGCATGCGGACCTTTTAATCTGTGACAGCAAGAATATCGAAAGCTACATTCAAAAAGAGTATGGGCAGTATCACCCCCGCACGACGTTTATCGCATATGGATCAGAAACAGAAGACTCAAAGCTTAGGGACGACGATGCAGGATTTACCGGATGGCTGTCCGAAAAAGGGTTAAAGGCAAAAGAGTACTACCTTGTTGTGGGACGTTTTGTTCCGGAAAATAATTATTTTACCATGCTTCGTGAGTTTATGGCCTCCGACACAACGAAGGATCTTGCAATTATAACCACACCCAATGAGAAGCTGTACCAAAGTCTCGAACAGGAGCTTCATTTTTCAGGGGATCCAAGAATCAAATTTGTGGGAACGGTATATGATGAGCAACTGTTAAAGAAAATTCGTGAAAATGCATATGGATATCTCCACGGACATGAGGTGGGAGGAACCAATCCGAGCCTGTTAGAGGCCCTTGGAAGTACAAGCTTAAATCTTCTGCTCTCTGTGGGATTTAATGAAGAGGTGGCAGAAAATGCGGCACTTTACTGGACAAAGGAATCAGGAAGCCTGGCCGAAAAGCTACACGAAGCGGACCGCTTAACGGAAGAAGAAATTGAAGGATTTGGAAGGCTCGCCAGACAAAGAATAGACAGGGAATACAATTGGAAGAAAATTGTAGAGTCCTATGAAGCCTGCTTTATGAATGAGGACTTAAGAAAAGCTTAATTTTCCATACGAAGAAAAGTATGATATAATAAATTGTTTGCGAAGCAAAACTGCGGAGGAAGAACATGGATACCATCACAATTGTAGTACCGTGCTATAACGAAGAAAAAGCAATTCCGTTTTTTTATGAAGAAATCCAAAGAGTAAAAAAGCTCATGCCGGAGGTAAACTTAGAATTACTTCTGGTAGATGACGGATCAAAGGATGGAACGCTAGAACAATTTCATACACTGAAGGAAAAGGATTCTTCCATAAACTATATCTCCTTTTCCAGAAATTTTGGCAAGGAGGCGGCAATCTACGCCGGCCTTTCCAATGCAAAGGGAGATTATGTGGCAATCATGGACGCAGATCTTCAGGACCCGCCGTCCCTGCTTCCCCAGATGTATGATGCCCTCACAAAAGAAGGCTACGATTCTGCTGCCACAAGAAGGGTAACCCGAAAAGGGGAACCACCGATCCGGTCCTTTTTTGCAAGAGCATTCTATAAGCTCATGAATAAAATCAGCGATGTGGAGCTGATGGATGGGGCAAGAGACTTCCGACTTATGAACAGAAAGTATGTAGATGCCCTATTGAGCTTAAAGGAATATAACCGCTTTTCCAAAGGCCTTTTCGGATGGGTGGGCTTTAAGACCAAATGGATTGAATTTGAAAACGTGGAGAGAGTGGCCGGCGAGACGAAATGGTCCTTCTGGAAGCTGTTTAAGTATTCGTTGGAAGGAATCGTGGCTTTTTCCGAGGCACCGCTGTATGCGGCCTCATATCTTGGGGCGCTGATGAGCGTGGTGGGCTTCATCGCAATGATTTTTATTATTATAAGACAGCTTTTGTTCCACAATTCCGCATACGGATGGCCATCCATGGTATGTATCATTATCCTGATCGGCGGAATCCAGCTGCTTGGAATCGGGGTATTAGGCCTGTATTTTTCCAAGATGTATCTGGAAATCAAAAACAGACCAATTTATATAGCAAATGAAATCTGCCTGAATACGAAGGATTCAGACGAAAATCAATCGGAGGAATAAAAAATGAAAATAGCAGTAGCAGGAACCGGATACGTTGGATTATCCAATTCAATTTTATTAGCCCAGAACAACGAGGTAGTTGCCCTTGACATCATTCAGGAGAAGGTTGACATGATCAACAACCGAAAGTCACCTTTGGTGGATAAGGAAATCGAAGAGTATCTTGCCAGCAGAGATTTAAATCTTCGTGCAACCGTGGATGTGGAAGAGGCCTTAAAGGGCGCAGAGTTTGTTATCATTTCTACTCCGACGAACTATGATCCGGACAAGAATTACTTTGATACCTCTTTGGTAGAGGACATTATTGAGAAGGTTTTAAAATATAATCCTCAGGCTACCATGGTGATTAAGTCCACCATACCGGTTGGATATACCGAAAGGATTGCGGCAAAATACGGCATTAAAAACATTATGTTCTCACCGGAATTCCTTCGTGAGGGACGGGCACTTTATGATAATCTCTATCCTTCCCGTGTCATTGTGGGTATGTTAAAGGATTCCGGAATGGAAGAAAAGAGAGAGCAGTTTGCAAAGCTTTTGACCCAGGGAGCAATCAAGGAAGAGGTTCCTGTGCTTCTTATGAACACCACGGAGGCTGAGGCAGTAAAGCTTTTTGCAAATACTTATCTGGCCCTGCGCGTATCCTACTTTAATGAGCTGGATACTTATGCGGAGGTAAGAGGACTGGATACCACCCAGATCATTCAGGGCATCGGACTGGATCCAAGAATCGGAACACATTACAATAATCCATCCTTTGGATATGGCGGTTACTGTCTTCCAAAGGATACCAAGCAGCTCCTTGCGAACTATGCGGATGTTCCGAATAATATTATCGCTGCGATCGTAGATTCCAACCGCACCAGAAAGGATTTCATTGCAGATCAGATCATTGCAAGAAAGCCAAAGCTGGTAGGAGTATACCGTCTTACCATGAAGGCAAATTCAGATAATTTCCGTCAGTCCTCCATTCAGGGTGTTATGAAGAGAATCAAGGCAAAGGGAATCCCGGTAGTAATTTATGAGCCGACCTTAAAGGATGAGGAATTCTTTGGCTCAAAGGTCATCCGTGATCTGGACGAGTTTAAGGCAATGTCTGATGTCATTATCACCAATCGTATGTCATCCAAATTGGAGGATGTAAAGGAAAAGGTATATACAAGAGACCTCTATCATGAGGACTAAATTAGAAAAGGGCTTCACTTATGTTTAAAATTTTGCTGCAGAACAAAAAGCTGGTATGGTATCTGGCAAAGGATGATTTAAAAAAACGATTTGCAGGGTCAAACCTTGGCATTATCTGGGCATTTGTACAACCGGTAATTACCGTGCTTTTATATTGGTTTGTATTCGAAAAAGGATTGCATGCATCTGCGTCTAATCTGCGTACCGGGGTAACGGTACCGTTTGTTCTTCATTTGATGGCAGGTCTTGTTCCGTGGTTCTATTTTCAGGAAGCCGTAAGCGGTGGAACAAATGTGCTGCTAGAGTACAGCTATCTGGTAAAAAAAGTGGTATTTCAGATCGATACACTTCCATTTGTTAAAGTAATTTCCGCCCTGTTTACCCATCTGTTCTTTGTACTCTTTATGGTAGTACTGTTCTGGCTGATGGGATATACACCGGATTTGTATACCTTGCAGATTGTATATTACTCCTTTGCAATGGTATGCTTTACCGTTGGGATGGTGTACCTTACCAGCTCTACCATGGTATTTTTCCGGGATGTGGGGCAGCTTGTGAATATACTTTTGCAGGTAGGAGTATGGGCAACACCGATTATGTGGACCATTGAAGGACTTTCCAATATGCCAAAGTGGTTGATTGTGATTCTTCAGATGAATCCCATGTATTACATTGTGTATGGTTATCGTGATTCGCTCATCAACAAGATTGGCTTTTGGGAGCATCCCTTTGTAACCGCATGGTTCTGGGGCGTTACCCTGGTTCTGTATTTCTTGGGAACCGGAGTGTTCCGGAAGCTTCGTACACATTTTGCAGATGTACTGTAAAGGAGACATTTTTTCATATGTCAGAATATGCAATTGAAGTAGAACACATAAAAAAAACCTATATGCTGTATGACCGAAACAGGGATCGTGTTGCAGATGCGCTGGGACTCGGAAAGAAAAAGCGGGGAAAAGAACATCATGCACTAAACGATGTATCTTTTCAGATAAAAAAGGGCGAGTCTGTGGGAATTATCGGAACAAACGGGTCCGGAAAGTCAACCATCCTTAAGATTATTACCGGAGTATTAAATCCCACGGAAGGAAATGTGACCGTAAACGGTCGAATTTCTGCGCTTCTTGAGCTTGGCGCCGGATTTAACATGGAATATACCGGAATCCAGAATGTGTACTTAAATGGAACCATGATGGGATTTTCGGAGGAAGAAATTGACCAGAAGCTGGATAGCATTCTGGCCTTTGCGGATATTGGTGACTATGTATACCAGCCGGTAAAAACCTACTCCAGTGGTATGTTCGTGCGGCTTGCCTTTGCGGTTGCCATCAACATCGACCCGGAAATTCTCATCGTTGATGAAGCACTTTCTGTGGGTGATGTATATTTTCAGTCAAAGTGCTATAAGAAATTTGAGGAATTCAAGGCTGCCGGCAAGACCATTCTGTTTGTCAGCCATGATTTGGGAAGCATTAGTAAATACTGCGACAGAGCGATTCTGTTAAACAAAGGCAATCTTTTAGCAGAAGGACTGCCGAACGATATCATCGATATTTATAAAAAGGTTCTTGTTGGCCAATACGGAGCGGAAGAAGACCGCATGGATGAAAAAATGTCGAAAAATACCGTAAAAGAGGAAAACTGGAAATCCAATTTCGAGCAAAATCCCAACTGTCAGGATTACGGTGACCATATGGTGGAGATTGTTGACTATGCAGTTTTAGACAACAAAGGCAGATATTCCAGCAGCCTGATTAAGGACAGAGAGTTTTCCGTCCGCATGAAAATACGGGCAAATGCTCCGGTGGAAGATCCGATTGCGGCATTTACCATCCGCGATGTGCATGGAACGGAAATCTCCGGAACCAATACCATGGTGGAAAAGAAAGAGATCGGACCGATGCAGCCCGGAGAAGAAAAAATTATTACTTTTACCCAGCGGCTCTCATTTCAAGGCGGCTCCTATCTAGTATCTCTCGGATGTACCCGATTTGAAAATGATGCATTTCAGGTATATCAGAGACTGTACGATGTATGCGGAATATCCGTAATATCGGATAAAAATACGGTTGGATTTTTTGATATGAATTCTGTAGTGGAGATTCAGTAAATATATGACGGAAAAGATTGGAAATGTAACGTTAAATTACAAATTCTATAAGGGAACGGATACCTATAGCGATGGAGATATCGAGGAGGATATTCTTGATATTGTAAAGAATCATTCGGCCGATGAGATGACCCATGTTCTTCAAGAGGAAGACCGCTGGCCGATTCTGTATCATCTTACACCGGTAAGGCAGAATATTCTGCGCTGGTATGATTTTGATCCACAGGGTTCCGTGCTGGAGATTGGAGCGGGCTGCGGAGCAATTACGGGAATTTTGTGTGAGCGCACAAATCGTGTAATGGCAATTGATCTGTCAAAACGCCGTTCTACCATCAATGCATACCGGAACAGGGATCATGATAATCTGGAAATCATGGTAGGAAATTTTGAGGATATCCTCATTGATGAAAAGTTTGATTATGTTACTTTAATCGGGGTATTGGAATACTCCATATACTACATCAACAGCGAAAACCCCTTTGTTGATATGCTAAAGAAAGCGAAAAGCTTTCTAAAGCCGGGGGGAAAGCTTTTGATTGCCATTGAAAATAAATATGGACTGAAATACTTTGCCGGCGCAAAGGAAGACCATACCGGTAAGAATTTCGATGGAATCGAAGGCTATCGGGATGTGGAAAAGGTACGCACCTTTTCCAGGGATACGCTAGAGCGCATGTTAGTTGAAGCCGGATTTGTGCAAAATGATTTTTATTATCCCATGCCGGATTACAAGCTTCCGCTTACCATATACTCAGAGGAGCGGCAGCCGAAGAAGGGAGAGCTTACAGAGCAATCCCCATCCTATGACCAAAGCCGCATGGCTTATTTTAATGAAGTAAATGCCTTTGATTCCATTTGTGAAGACGGGCTTTTCCGACAGTTTGCCAATTCCTTTCTCGTAATCAGCGGGACAGAAGCCTATGAGGTAAAGAAGCCGGGGAACTACACCTTTGGTGAAAAAATCATGAAGCCGGAGGAATACAGCTATCTCAAACAGTATGAAAAGCCGGTAGAAACGGAAGCTGCGCTAAGAGAAGCCCTAAAACGGGCGGAGGAAGAGATAGAAATAAAGAACACACATATCGCAAATTTGAATGAAAGTGTGCGTATTCAGGGAGAATATATTACAAAGGTTCGAAAAGCAATGAAAAATCCGGGCTATGCGCTATCGCTGGCCGGGAAGAAGGTTGTCCGTAAATTTAAGAATCAAAACGGAGAATAGTCGTGTCAGTCATTATTGTATTGTATGAGTTTGGAGTACTTCCCTTTCTGCTGGGATTACTCTGGTGCAGAAAAAAAGAACAGATGGGATTTTGCAGCCTATATGTGCACGGATATGTAACGATGCTTTCAGTATTTTTCATTCCGGCGGTTATTCTGATCCGCATGCGCTGGCTTTTATCAGATTTGTGTAAGGTCTGGGGCATTTTTTCGCTTTTTGTTCCTATCCTGTGTTTTCTTTTTATTGTTACAAAGGAATGGATTTATGCGGACGAGTTTCGATACTTAGCCGGAAATCTGAAATATGCCTTTTCCCATCTTCGGGGAATGCTTTGTGTTTGCCTGGGCGTGATTCTCTTTTCGATTGCCTGGGTTATGCCGGACCAGAGTGATCATGTGCCGGAAATCGTGGGAGTGTCCTTAAAGACAAATTCCATGTATGTGTATCAGCCGTACAACATGCTGCCATATGCAGATAATTCCGAGAAGGCATGGTCACCGATTGATATGCTCTATGCAACGGTATCCAGTCTCTCCAAAATGAATGCAACGGTTATGATTCATATGTATGCGGCCTTCTTTTTACTTGTGTTATATGCCGCAATCGGCTGGTTTCTGGCAGATTGCTTCTTTAAGAACCAGGTACAGAAAAAAAGTATTTTTACCATGCTTTGGGCCATATTTGCAACGGTATCTGTATGGAGCAGGAGAGCCCTGGCTTTCGGAATATTGCAGAATATCTGGAACGGGGAGACCTTCCTTGTGGCGTGTATTCTTCCCCTTGTGTTTGCAGCAACGCTTGTTGTAGGAAACAGCATAAAAGAGAAGGATAAAATGATCTGGATCGATGCGGCATTTTTGATTGAGAGTATTCTGTGTGCCCAGCTTATGTATGTGAAGGGCGCATTTTTGGCGATTTTTGTAATTTTTGGTGTATTTGCAGCAATATGGATTCAAAAAGGATTGAACTATGGCAGAGGCGTTAGAAAATGTAAAGCTGATATGGGAAAACTATAGTCTTACCACGATAAGTCTGGTGTTGTACTGGTTGTCACTGGTATGGCTGATCCTATACAAAAAAGACATACGTAAGTCCACTCTTTTTATTTATGCGTTGTTGATTCCTGTGATGGTGGCAGTCATACAGCTTGCAGGAGTCCTTATCCCGGGTGACCATTCCCCGGATAAACTGATGTATGTATTCCCCACAGCAATACTGATCTGCTACGTCGGAACTGAGATTGGCGGGGGCCGGAAAGCGGCAAAAAAGACATGGATTCTTATAGTTCTGTATGCTATAATTATTCAGACTGGGATGTCATTGCGCTATGATGAAAAACTCATGGTGGAAGGCATGAATACGTATAAGGTTTCCTCCCCGGTATGGAAGCTTTCGGAGTGCATCCATGGGGATCCCAATATCAGTGAGCCCTATGTTTTAGCGCCGGATGAGATTGCCTGTCAGATACAGGAGATGGACAACAATATACGAACCGTGTATGGCAATTATGACTATACTTCAAGGAGTCTTGAGGAACTGCTTGCCGATATGATCCAGATGGACTGCAACTGCCTCATCGTCCGGTATTCAGAGGAAACGGTGGAATATATGGAAAACATAGACAATTACCGTCTGGTGGCAGTTGTCGAGAATGAATATGTATTATATGCAAGAATATAGAAAAGAGAGAAGAAAAATGAAATTTTCTGAGAAACAACTATTAACAAGACGAGCCATGCTGGCATTCTATGATATTGTAGCAGTTATTGCATCTACCTATTTTGCCCTTCTTGCCCGTTTTGATTTCTCAATGGCACAGATTCCGAGTGCATATTTGAATACAGCGCTGGACGCGCTCCTTCCGAATATTATCATTACACTGATTGTATTCTACTTTTTCCGTTTGTATACGAGTCTGTGGACCTATGCAGGAAGTACAGAGCTGATGTACATGATCGGTGGATGTGCAATGGATACGTTTGTGAGCCTTCTTGCAATTATGCTCATGAACCGCGGAGTTACAAACCCGATGCCAAGAAGCTTCTACCTTTTTTATGGAATCAGTTTATTGGCCTTTACATTTTTAAGCCGTTATTTTTACCGCCTTGCCAGAATTTTCAAAAGAATCAGGGTCAGTGATAAAGGGAAAAAGAATGTGCTTATTGTGGGCGCCGGTGAAGCAGGAAATGCAATTGTAAAGGAAATCAAGGACTGCAATTATGTAGATTTAAATATTGTGGGATTGATTGATGATAATCCAAATAAGCTTGGTAAGTTCATGCATGGCATCAAGGTGGTTGGTTCGAAGGAAGCAATACCGGAAATGGTGGAACGTTTAAAGGTTCAGGAAATTATTATTGCAATTCCAACGGCAACACCCCAGCAGATGAAGGATATTCTGGAGATCTGTAAGAGCACAGGATGCGAGCTTAAGAGACTTCCGGGAATGTATCAGCTGGTGAATGGAGAAGTGAGCGTTGCAAAGCTAAAGGATGTGGACGTAAACGATCTTCTCGGCAGGGATCCTATTCAGGTAGATCTGGATTCTATTATGGGATATGTGTCAGATAAAGTCGTACTGGTTACCGGTGGCGGTGGTTCAATCGGATCCGAGCTATGCAGACAGATTGCCTCACATAAACCAAAGCAGCTGATCATCTTTGATATTTATGAAAATTCTACTTACGATATCCAGCTTGAGTTAAAGCGAAGATTCCCTGAGTTGGATCTGGTGGTTGCAATAGGATCTGTACGTAATACAAAGAGAGTAGACTGGCTGTTTAAGACCTACAGACCGGAGATTGTATATCATGCAGCTGCACATAAGCATGTTCCGCTTATGGAAGACAGCCCAAATGAGGCGATTAAGAATAATGTCCTTGGAACCTGGAAAATCGTAAAGGCTGCCGATCAGTACCAGGTAAAGAGATTTGTTATGATTTCCACAGATAAGGCGGTAAACCCAACTAATATCATGGGTGCAAGCAAGAGAATCTGTGAAATGATCATTCAGACCTATAACAATCATTCCAATACGGAGTATGTAGCAGTACGTTTCGGAAATGTCCTTGGAAGTAACGGATCCGTCATTCCGTTATTCAAAAAGCAGATAGAAGAGGGCGGACCGGTCACTGTAACACATCCGGATATCATCCGCTATTTTATGACGATTCCGGAGGCCGTATCCCTTGTACTTCAGGCAGGGGCATACGCAAAGGGCGGAGAAATTTTTGTCCTTGATATGGGAGAACCGGTCAAGATCTTGGATCTTGCAAAGAACCTGATTCTCTTATCCGGGCATAAGCCGGATGGCGATATTGAGATTAAATTTACAGGCCTTCGCCCGGGAGAAAAATTATATGAAGAGATGCTGATGGATGAGGAAGGACTTCAGGATACAGCCAATAAGATGATTCACATCGGAAAGCCAATTGAGTTTGACGAGGAACAGTTTATGGCGCAGCTGGAAGAATTAGCAGATTATGTAGTATCAGAACCATCAGACATCCGTGAGTGGGTACAGAAAATTGTACCAACCTATAATCCGTCCAAAAACAATTGATCGGAGAGAAAACTATGACGTTTAGCACCACTCAAAAAATTTATATGGGAGTAAAGAGAGCAATCGATTTCCTTCTTTCGTTAATAGCGCTTATCCTGTTTAGCTGGTTGTTTCTGATCTTGTGTATTGCAATCAAGGCAGACAGCAAAGGACCGATTCTTTTTAAACAGAAAAGAGTGGGAATTCATAAGAGCCATTTCAATATCCTGAAATTCCGCACCATGCGTATCGATACTCCAAAGGATATGCCGACACATATGCTGGAAAACCCGGATCAATATATCACGCGGGTGGGGAAATTCCTTCGTAAGAGCAGTTTGGATGAGCTTCCACAGGTGCTTAATATTTTGGCGGGACAGATGAGTATTGTGGGACCAAGACCTGCTCTGTGGAACCAGTTTGATCTCATTGAAGAGAGAGATAAGTATGGAGCCAACGATGTTGTTCCGGGAATGACAGGCTGGGCACAGGTAAACGGAAGAGACGAGCTCGAGATTCCGGTAAAGGCAAAATTAGATGGTTATTACGTAGAGCATTTTGGTTTGGCAATGGATATAAAATGCTTCTTCAAGACAATTACGGCAGTGTTGAAACACGATGGCGTTGTGGAAGGCGGAACCGGAACACTCCATGAAGAAAACGGAAAATAGAAGGAGCGATACATGAAACGAATTTTAATTACAGGTGCGAACAGCTATGTTGGTACCTCCTTTGAAAAATGGATGCAGCAGTATCCGGACTATGAAGTAGATACAATTGATATGATAGATGGGGAGTGGCGTAATAGGAGTTTTTCGGGACATTATGCCATTTTTCACGTTGCAGGGCTTGCTCATGCCGACATTACAAATGTCTCAGAAGAAGTAAAAAAGAAGTACTATGCCATCAACTGCGATATGGCGATTGAGACGGCAAAAAAGGCAAAGGCAGATGGCGTAAAGCAGTTCATTTTTATGAGCAGTATGTCTGTATATGGGGAAAGTGCTCCGGTAGGAAAGCAACGTATTATTGATGAGAATACCCCCACCTCTCCTGCCAATTTTTATGGAGACAGCAAGGTTCAGGCCGAAAAAGGGCTGTTAGAATTAAACGATGAGAATTTTCAGGTGGTTATTTTAAGACCACCGATGGTATATGGAAAGGGAAGTAAGGGCAACTTCCCGACGCTGGAGAAATTTGCCAAGACGCTCCCTGTATTTCCGTCAATCAAAAATGAGCGTTCCATGATTTTCGTCAATAATCTGTGTGAATTTGTACATTTGGCCATAGACAGGGAGGTCAGCGGAATTTTTTACCCACAGAATATTGAGTATGTAACGACCTCAAAGATGGTGGAGAAGATTGCGGCAGAGCATCACAAGCGTATCTGGGTCACCCCGATCTTTAACTGGGCAATTTATATGGTATCGAGAATGCCGGGACAGTATGGAAAGCTTTGCAATAAGGCCTTCGGAAGTCTCGTCTATGCCAAGGATTTGTCGGAAGGACCCATTAAGATGTCGGAATACCAGACAGTAAGCTTTGAGACATCGATTCGACTTACGAGAACCGATGGAGAAGAAGAGGCAGTATAAAATGGAACAAAAGACAAGGGTCAGCATTGTAACCGTCTGTTACAACAGTGAGAAAACCATACGGGACACAATAGAGTCCGTATTGAATCAGACCTATACCAATATTGAATACCTGATCATTGACGGGGCATCCACGGATCATACCATGGAGATTGTGGAAGAATACCGCACATCCTTTGAGAAAAAGGGAATGGACTATATCGTATCCAGCGAACCGGACGGTGGTATTTATGATGCCATGAACAAGGGTGTGGAAAAAGCATCCGGAGAGATCGTCGGAATCATCAACAGTGATGACTGGTATGAAAACAATGCCATAGAGCGGGTTGTGGATACCTATGAGAAAACCGGGTTTGATATGTTCTATGCAGATCTTCGCCTGGTAAAGGAAAACAGCGTCATGATCAAGCATGCCCGGCTGCGCAAATTCGCCACCAGCAGGGATTGGAATCATCCGACAACCTTTATCCGCCGGACAATCTATGACCATATCAAGTACCCCTGTAAGACGATTCATGATGACTGGGATGTCGTCCTAAAAATCAGGAACGGCGGATATAAAATTGTTGTATTGAATGAAATCATAGCCAACTTCAGGGTTGGAGGAGAAAGTAATAATGGCGGAATGCGAAAGGCCATCAAGCGTTGCCGCCAGAGGTACCGGATTTATCGTGACAACAACATGAGCCGGTTATATCTTATTGAATGCGTAGCAATGGAAGCAGCAAAGATGCTGCTTCGCAGATAGATTTTGAGGAAGCGTAAATGTATTTACCGACAACAGTAAAGAATCCATTTGCATCCATAGAGTTGGAGCGAAGGGTATCGGCAAATAAAAAAGAATATTATTTTGACAAGCTATGGGAATTTCTGCTGTATCTGGCATGTATGTTTCCTTTTACGATGTGGATTCCATACTATTTCGTACCGGCGCTCTATACGGCATCCGATACGCAGCCTTATGCATTAGTGTTTTCAGCAGTAATTCTGCTGATCTATATCTGGAAAAATCCCCACCTGGATAAGGCAACCATGGTATGTGTCTTCTGGGGAATAGGTGTAATTGTATTCGCTCTCCTTGCAATTCCGGATATGGGAGTCGGAGCGGCGCTGAAAAAGTACTCTACCTATGTATCGGGAGTTTCCATTCCCATTGCGGTATTCCTGATTTTGAAGAAAAATCAAGGCTTGAATGAAGGATTGCTGAAATTAGGAATATGGATATGGTTTATTGTTGGGTTTATTCAAAAGAACTGGATCCCTAATTTCGGGCATTATATGGTTATCCGGCAGGTAACAAATGTATCCCGGGGCGTCGTATCTTGTGCAACAGAACCCACCACCTATGGATGTGTCTGCTTTTTCCTGATTTTAATAGCACTTCATTTTAAAAAGAGCAGGGCATTTTATGTAGGCTTCCTGCTTCTTCAGATATTTGCACTGGCCGGGTCCACCATATCCTTACTATATGTGGGTGTTTACATTGTGGGAATTGCACTCAATGAGATTATTCAGAGGAAAAAGTTTGCGCTGCTAAAGGCAGTTGGGCTGGTAGGCGGCGGAATCTGGGCCTTATACCTGGGAAACAAGTATAATCTTCTGCCTGCGAGAATGAAATATCTGGTGGGTTTTGCGTTCCAGGGAAACTGGGTAAGAGTATTCGGAGACGGAAGTGTGAAGCTTCGAATCATGGGAATTACCGATTCTGTGGGAAGCTTTTTAGAGCATCATGGAATGCCCCAGGGATTTAATGTCGTTCGTCTGAATTCGGGAATTGGTATCCTGCTCATGGAGTGCGGATTTTTTACGATCATATTCCTTGCAGCAGTAGCTGTCATTATTTATAAAGCATATCCGAAACGAATTCGCTTTATTTTTGTTTTTGGATTTATGTGTGTAATGTTTTCCACTGTTACATTCTCAAACCCGATAGTTGGATTTTATCTGGGAACATGTATGTACTATGGATGGTTAAATGAAAAGAAAGAGGCAGAAGTTGAAGGTACTTTGGATCTGTAATGTGCCGATTCCGGAAGCACAGGAAGTAATGGGAGATGAGACAAAGGTAAAGGTCTCATGGCTGATCGGAATCAGCAAGGCACTTCGAAAAAGAGTAGATTTATATATTGGCTACACTTCCTTTGGAAGAAGCGAAATTGCGGTAGGGAAGGGCGATCATGTGACCTTTGTGGCAATCCCCCGCAGGGTGGCAAATGATGAAGCATATGACCCGGATCTGGAGAATGAGATTGCCCGTGTGTATGACATGATCCAACCGGATGTGATTCACGTATTCGGAACAGAGTTTCCTCATACGTATAGCACAGTCTGCGCCAGCAAAAAGAAGGACTGTCTGGACCAGACCGTCATATCCATTCAGGGTCTGGTATCCATCTACGCAAAACACTATGTGGCATCCCTTCCGGAATGGGTACAGCATTTTTATACCCTCCGGGATGTGTTAAAGCGCAACAATATCCGCGGCGGGAGAAATACCTTTAAAAAGCGCGGCGTGTATGAGATAAAGGCACTTCAGGAAGCAAAGCATGTGATCGGAAGAACCGATTGGGACGATGCATGCACAAAGCTCTATAATCCGGATATCCGGTATCACTTCAATAACGAGATATTAAGGGATAGTTTTTACGAAAATGAGTGGAGCTATGAGAGCTGCAAGCCCCATCGTATTTTCATGAGCCAGGGGGGATTCCCATATAAGGGATTCCATTTTATGGTGGAAGCCCTTGCAATCATAAAGAAAGCCTATCCGGATGTGTCCTTATATATTACGGAACGGGATTTTCTTCACCCGCAGTCCTTCAGGGACAAAATACGACTGAACAGTTATCAGTACTACATTCGGAAATTAATTCGAAAATATGATCTGGAGGATCATATACATTTTCTTGGAATGTGTGATGAAGCACAGATGTGTGAGCAGTATTTGAAGGCAAATGTGTTTGTCCTTCCATCCGCAATCGAGAATTCTCCGAATTCACTGGGGGAGGCAATGATACTGGGAACTCCTGTTGTTGTATCCGATGTGGGTGGAGTAAAAAATATGATTACCCATGAAAAGGAAGGCTTTGTATTCCAGCATGATGCACCTTATATGATTGCATATTACGTCCAGAAATACTTCAAGATGCAGGGGGAGGCAGCAAAGATTTCAAAACAGGCATCCCTTCATGCAAAAGAAATTTTTGACCGAACAAAAAATATAGATGATCTGGTGGCAATCTATGAAGAGCTGTCACAGAAATAAAGGATAATTCATGGAAGAGACAGTAGCATACGCACCGGTGGCCTTGTTTGTATACAACCGGCCGGAGCATACGAAAAAAACCGTAGAGGCATTACAACAGAATATTGGGGTCGATCAGACGGTTTTGTATGTGTTCTGCGACTATGCAAAAAATCCGGACGCAGTTTTAAATATGCAAAAGACCAGGGATTATGTTCATACCATTACCGGATTTAAGGAAATTCACATCACAGAGCGCAGTAAGAATCTGGGGTTGGCGGAATCAATCATATCCGGAACCACCGAGGTGGTAAACCGACATGGAAAAATCATCGTTCTGGAGGATGACCTGATTACCGGCAAATATTTCCTGACTTACATGAATGATGCACTTACGAGATATCAGAATGAAAAAAAGGTTTTTTCCATTACCGGATATTCACACTTCCCGAAAGGGAATCCCAAGCTTCCGGAGAGCTACTTCCTAAAGGTATTCTCATCCTGGGGATGGGCAACCTGGTCAGACCGCTGGTCGCTTTTTGACGAACAGGCCTTGGGCTGGGAGAAGACGAAAACAGACAGTAAGCTTGCGAATGCATTTGATTATGAAGGCTGTTTTTACAATTGCCAGATGCTTTACCGGCAGATGGAGGAGCACTCCATTAATTCCTGGGCAATACGGGCATACTGGACACAGTTTTGTAATGATATGCTGACGCTTTTTCCAAACCACCGGCTTCTTGAGAATGAAGGCTTTGATGGGTCCGGAGAGCATTGTAATCTAAAAGGCGATTACTTAGACGGGGTACTTGCAAAGGAGCGGGTGACCCGGTTCCCCGAGATCATTGATGAACAGGAAAAGAGCAGGGAAGAGCTCATTAAGTTCATTATAAAGAAAAAGAGAATCTATAAGCTGAAAAGGATTCCGTACTATCTGAAAAATCCGGCACAGGCAATTGCAAAGTTAAAGGAAAAGTTGAGTAGATAAAGATGGCAAAAATCTGTATATTGACAGCCCTGCTTTTTACACCGGGCGGAGAACAGCGGGTAACCACGGTAATTGCCAATGAACTGGCAAAAAATAATCAGCTGATTATCTATACCATGGATGAGGAAGAAAACCGGGCAGAAAGCCCATATCATCTGGATCCGGGCATAGAAATCCGGTATACAAAACAACCGGTATATGGATTTGTAAACCGCTGCGTGCGTCGGCTGATCCGGGATATCAATGAGAAAACAAAGATACTCTATCAGAGTAAATGGGCATATAAGTGGCTGGAATTTGCGTATTTCCAGAAATCCTGGCAGGAGCAGACCCTTAAGGAGCTTACAAAAGAACCCTATGATGTGATTCTTGCAGTATCCGGGGGAAATACCCTGCAGCTTGGACTGATCGCAGACAAGCTTTCCTGTAAGACCATCGGCTGGGAGCATAATGCTTTTGAAGCATACTTTGGAATCCCCGGCATGTATTTCTATCATCAGGATCAATTGTTTCAGAGAGCTCTTAAGAATCTGGATTCCTGTGTGGTGCTAAATGAACATATTAAGGAACAGTATCAGGAGGCCTTTGGAAAGACCTGTGAGGTGATCTACAATCCAAGAAGCTTTGTATCAGAGGAGAAAAGCAGTCTTTCAAAGAAAACCTTCGTAAGCTGTGGAAGAATGATTAAGCAGAAGGGATATGATCTGCTGATCGATGCCTTTTACGATTTCTCAAAAGAAAATCAGGAATGGAATCTGGTCATTGTGGGAGACGGCGAAGACCGCGGAATGGTGGAAGAAAAAATCGCAGAATACGAGCTTACGGACAGGGTTACAATTACCGGCTATACGGGGGATGTAAAGAAGTATCTGATCAATGCTTCTGCTTATGTAATGTCCTCAAGGTGGGAAGGATTTCCGATGGTGCTTACCGAGGCCTTTGAGATGGGGCTCCCCACGGTAGCCTTTGATATTAGCGCGGTAGAACCATTGTTAGAAGAAGGAAAGCAGGGATTTCTCGCAAAGTCCTATGATACAAAGGATTTCGCAAAGCAAATGCTTCGTATGGCAGATGCAACACAGGAAATGCGCCGGGAGATGGCGAAAAATGCCATTTTAAAGGCCCGGTCCCTTTCCGTAGAGAATATTATCAAAGAATGGAAGCAGTTACTGCAGGCAGAGTAAAAGAGGAAGAACATGAAAGAATTTATAAAGAATCATTTTCCGGGAGTGATTCAATTTGTCAGAGACATTCAGACATTGTTTGCATACAGAAAAAAGAAGAAGGAAATAACCGCCAGAAATGACAGTATGCATGCACAGTATGCGGCAAATCTTGAAAAATTTCACAACATTCATAAAGGGGAGCGGTGTTTTATTGTGGGAACCGGCCCAAGCCTTCAGCTGTCAGATGTGGACCGGCTGAAAGACGAATATACCTTTGGCGTGAATTCCTGCCTTACCATGTATGACAAAACCGACTGGCGAGCAACCTATTATGGAATCGTGGATTCCCATACCGTTGAGATTATGGGAGAAAAGTTAAATTCCAAAGAAATTCCCGTCTTTTTCTATACAGATTATGATGCAGTCTATGAAGGAGAAAACGGAATTGCGTTTCCGAAGGACGATTCGGAAAATATGATGTTAGAGACCTTCTGGAAGAGACTGTTTCCGAAGATGATCCCGGATACCCGGTTTTCCGATGATATTACAAAGGTTGTCTACACCGGAAAGTCGGTGGTATATGCGATGCTTCAGTTCGCTGCATACATGGGATTTTCAGAGATTTATCTGATTGGTGTGGACTGTAATTATGCGCAGCCCCAGATGTATAGTGAAAATGTAACCTATATCGACTTTAAGAGGAAGTGGGATCAGGCACGCCTGCAAAAGCAGGGAAATCAGATGCTGCCACAGTATGAGGTGGCAAGAAGGTATGCAGATGCCCATGGAATTAAAATATATAATGCAACAAGAGGCGGGCAGTTAGAAGCCTTTGAGCGTATAGATCTGGACAAATTTTTCGAAGACAGAGAAAAAGAAAGTACGAGGTAAAAATCATGAAAATAATCGGTGTCATTCCATCCCGCTATGAGTCCTCCAGATTTCCGGGAAAACCATTGGCAGAGATCTGTGGGAAACCAATGATCTACTGGGTATACAATCAGGTCATCAAGGTAAAAGCCTTTGATGAGGTATATGTGGCAACAGATGACGAGAGAATCGAAGCGGTATGTAAGCAGTACAACATGAATTGCATCATGACTGCAAATACCCACCAGACGGGGACAGACCGTCTCGGAGAGGTTGCAGGGAAGATCGAAGCAGACTTCTATGTGAACATTCAGGGAGATGAGCCGATGATTGAGCCGGAGACCATCGAGAAGGTGGTAACCTATAAGCTCGAGCATCCGGATACGGAGGTCATCAACACCATTACCCCAATTAAAGAGGAGTTTGAGATTACCTTAAATACCTGTGTAAAGGTAGTAACCAACGCACAGGATGACGGCATTTATCTGTCAAGATCTCCAATCCCTTATCCGAAAAAGGGACAGGATATCACCTATTATAAGCATCTGGGCTTATACGGACTGACCAGAAAGGCTTTGATGTTCTTTGCATCCGCAGAGAGAACAAAGTTAGAACAGATCGAAGATATCGAGATGCTTCGTTTTGTTGAAAACCATTGGAATATTAAGTTTGTAACCGTGGACTCCATGACGATCGGCGTGGACCGCAAAGAAGATATTGCCCGGGTAGAAGCAGTTATGAAGGCAAAACAGAATTAGAAAATAAGAGGAATTTTGATGAAAACGATTCAAGTATTAGACTGTACGCTTCGCGACGGCGGATGTGTAAACAACTTTAACTTCGGAAGCGAATATATGGAGAAAATTCTCCACAGCATTGAAGCAGCCGGAATGGAAATGATCGAATGCGGATATATTGATGAAGCAAAGGGCTCTGCCACGGAGCGCACCCAGTATTCCTGCGAGGAAGACATCAAAAACAACTTTGTGACAAAGAAAAAGCCGGGCACCGCATATCTGGCCATGATTGATTATGGAAAATATGATGTGACAAAGCTGCCGCAAAAGACCGATGCGGATATTGACGGAATACGTCTCGCCTTCCATAAGAAGGACCGTCATAATATTATTTCCTGGGGAAAGACCATCATTGAGAAGGGATATAAGCTCTTTATCCAGCCCATGACGGTTATGAGATATTCGGATCAGGAGCTGCTGGAACTGATTGAGGAAGTAAATACAGAGCTTCCGGATGCCTACGCATTCTATATTGTAGACAGCTTTGGAGAGATGAGATCCAATGACATGATCCGTGTTTTGAATCTGGTAGATCATAACCTGCTTCCAAAGATGCATTTGGGATTCCACTCTCACAATAATTTACAGCTTTCTTACTCCAATGCAATCTCTTTCATTGATTTCCATACGGAGAGAGAGCTGATTGTGGATGCATCCATTATGGGAATGGGAAAGGGAGCAGGAAACTTAAATACGGAGCTTTTTGCAGAGCATCTGAATTTGTATTTTGGAAAAAATTATCAGATTCAGCCGCTTTTGGAGGTTATTGATACCGTCATCAACCAGCTTCATTCGGAGTTCTACTGGGGATATTCGGTGGAATACTATCTATCCTCCATCAACCACTGCACGCCAAGCTATGCGGGACATTTCTTCAAGAAGCATATGCTTTCCATCGATCAGGTGGCAGAGCTTCTTGCAATGCTTCCGGAAGAAAAAAAGATCTCCTTTGATAAGGATTTCGCAGATCAGCTGTATGTACAGTACAACGAGAATAAGCAGCAGGACGATGGGGTTGTCATTGAGCACTTAAAGAAACAGTTCGCAGGAAAGAAGGTGCTTCTGATTGCACCGGGAAAACATCTCACTGATGCAGATGCAAGGATAAAGGAAATGCTAGCGGACAATTCTGTAATCTCTGTAGCGCTGAATAACGATAAGGCATATCTGACGGATCTTGTTCTTGCCACAAAGCAGGAGCGTTTTGAAAAGGCGGTAGGAAGAGGAAAGCATGTCATTGTGACCTCTAACGTACAGCGCAATGTAGAGGAGCAGTTTGAAGGACAGATTCAGATATTAAACTATAAAGAGTGGACGAAAACAGAGGGCGGAGTAAACGATTCCGCTATCGTAATTATGTTCAACATTCTAAAGGCAGTTGGGGCGAAGGAAGTCTATCTTGCGGGATTTGACGGCTTCTCAAGCAATATCAACGAAAATTATATGGACCGGAACCTGCGCCGACCGGTTACGGAAGAACAGGCAGAGGAGCGAAACCGGTTCATCAAGGACTTCCTTGGCAGGGTAAGAAAGGAAATGAACCTTCATTTCCTGACAGAATCAAAGTATGAACAGGAATAGGAAAGGAACTCTTATGAAAAAGCAAGACGGATACTATGTAGAAGAGCGGAGAATCAATATTGTAAGTATGCTAAGATGGGCAGTAAAGCAGTGGAAGGTACTCCTTGTATTTGCAGTTTTAGGCTCCATCCTTGTAACAGCCTGGCAGTATCGCAAGGATTATAATGCACATCTGGCCGCTTACCAAAATGCACTTTTAAAGCAGGAGCAGGAAGCTGCAACCCTGGAAACCTATTTAAATCCGCTTTCCGATGCTCAGATCAGGGGAGCTTACACATCCCTGTATTACTATCGCCTGATTAAGGAAAGCACCGATTACATGCAGCAGTCCCTGCTCATGCAGACCAATCCCTATGAAGAGAACCGGGTTACCATGTCTTATCAGATAAATGGAGATCAGGATCAGGTGATCACCGGTGTACAGACCTATATTGCCGGCGAGGAGTTCTTAAATTCCATGTTTGACAAGCTTGGCTGGGAGACGGAAAAGCGTTATGTAGGAGAATTGATCTCTGCGGAACCTTCCGGAACCGGATTAAATGTGATTGTAATAGCACCGGATAAGACCAGATGTCTGGAGTATGCATCAAACGCGAAGGCGATACTTGAGACCAAATTTGGGGCGTCTCTTTCCTTGGTGAATGAACAGGAGCAGGTTGTGGTTGATCAGCCTCTGGCAGAAAAATACAATACGATTTTGGAAAATCTTGCTGTTAATAATGAAAATTATAAGAAACAGAATGAGACCTTAACGGATGCCCAGGATGATCTGTTCCACTATTTAGTTGCGCAGGAAAATAATGAAACGCCATCCGATGAGGCAAGTGAAGCGGAAGCTGTACTGGAACCCACGAGAATCAGCAAAAAGATGGCAGTCGCCGGTATCTTTATCGGAGCAGTCGTTGGACTGATTGTGCTGATGATTCTTTACACCTTCAGCAGTGCAGTCCACGGAGAGGAAGAAATCAAGAACCTGTTTGCGATGCATGTGCTGGGATGTGTAAATACGAAAAAAGCAGAGCTTTCATACAAACAGTTAGAACGGGCCTGTGCAGAGATTGGAGCCTTCTGTAAAAAGAATGAAATCAAGCAGATTCTGTTTACCGGAAGCAGAATGGATAAGCTGCCGGAAGATCTGCAGGAGAATCTGGTTTCCATATGCAAAGGGCTGGGAATTGAAGGCTCCTGCATGGAAAACGTGGTCTATGACAAAGAGAGCTTTGAGCAGGCAGTATCCGTAAAGAATGTTGTTCTGGTGGAAATCTCTGAAAAGTCAAAGTGCACGGAAATCGCGAAGGAATTAAATACCTGTCTGGGAAATGATATCTCATGCAAGGGTATCATTATGGTAGAAGCTTAATGGGAATCATAATACTGTTGTTTTTTTTCAGTGTCGTTCCGGTTCTTCTCGGAGAATTATTTGTACGGCCAATCAAAAGAATAAATAAGGACAATTTTGTATTTGTATATATGATCGGAATTCTGGTATGGGTTGCCATCAGCGAGATCTTATCGGTACCGATGACCTCGCTGAGTGCTAAGTTTTCCACATTTGTGTGGACCTATAACGGAATATTACTGGTTCTTATATTCCTTTCTCTGATACTGTGCAGAAAACAGATCATGTTACTTCTTTCAAACACATGGGAAGTGATAAGGAATATGGATAAAAGATGGTGGCTTGTCCTTCTGGCGGTTTTTATCCCTGTGATTTATTTATCCTTCCGGGATCTGTATGCTTATGGAGATGACAAGACCTACATTTCCATGGTCAATGATATATTGTCTTCAAACACCTTGTATCTGATTGATGCGGATACCGGTAAGCCAATGCCCTATGTACAATCCAAGTACTGCCTGTCCTCCTATTGGACCTGGATTGCTTATCTGGCAAAGATGTCAGGACTTCATCCGCTGATTTTATGTAAAACAGTGCTGATGTTTTTGTTTGTGCCAATGAGCTATGCAGTACAGGGACTTTTTGCAGAGTATCTTTTCCGACGGGATGAACGAAAAGTATTCATCTATATGCTGCTTGTAGTCTTAGTAAGCATATGGGGCGGATTTTCAAATTATACGGTAACCTATCGTCTCTATACCTGGTCCTGGCAGAGCAAAGCATTTCTTGCAATGATTGTTTTGCCCTTTGTACTGTATTATTTAAATGCGGTATTTGAAGATGAAAACCGAACCCTATGGGATTATGTACTGCTCTTTATCATGATTATCGCAACCTGCTCTACGACACTTACGGGAACCGGTCTTGTGGTAGCGATGTCTTATGTAATTGCAGGAATCTATTCGGTCATTCACAGGAAGAAGCGAATTCTTGTGGCTACAGGCTTTGTGTGTTTTCCGGCATATATACTGATGATTTTATATATCAAATACTATGATTTTGTATTTGGTCTGCATTTGTGGGGGAATTGATGGAACTGGTTAATTTCTTGAATCGTACCTTTTGGGGAGACAGCGGCTATCTGATTCTTTTGATGATCGCCATATTTTATATACTGATGGAAAAAGAGGGAGAAAAGCGGGGAAAGCGAATCGTAATCTATTCCATTCTGGTACTGGGACTTATTATCTGGAATCCCCTTGTTGCACCGTATGGTCTGGTGTTTTTTGGCGCAGACCCGTGGGCATACCTTCGTATTTTTTATCTGATACCGCTTATGTCTATACTTGCCTACGCGGGAACCCTGTTTTACTGTTCCTATGTCAAGAAAGCGGACAAAAAAGGCAGGAAGGCTTTTATCGCAATTCTATTGGTGCTTACTGTTGTGCTAAGCGGAAAGCTATATGATTCCTCCATGTACCGGCCGGCCACAAATATCTACAAGATCGACCAGGATGCATATGAAATCAGTAACCAGATCAATGCAGACTGTGACGGAGAAAAGGTACATGTACTGGTGCCGTGGACCACGGACATCGTGTATGGAATCCGCCAGTATCAGGCGAACCTGATTATTGAAGGAAGCTCAGATGATATCAAAGACTATAAAGGGTTAAAGTCTTTTGAAGAGGAACGAACGATCGATTATTTCGTGATAACGAAGGACCGTAATCTGGAGCTTGCCCTGCAGAGTGATGGATTTGAAATGCTTGGAGAGACGGAAAACTGTTTCATTTACAAGAAGGTGGAGAGCTGATTTGGGTAGAAATATTGTATATCTGACAAATTATTATATGGATGATGTGATTGCCCAAAGAAACAGCAGACCATTTATCTCCCAGGCGGGGCAGAACAAGAGCCGGTATATTATGGACATGCTTCGGGCCGGAGGGAACCGGGTTACTGTGTGGTCGAATGCATGGACAAAGAGTACGAGCTTAAGGTATCATAAGGGATTTAAAAGTACCCTGGATGAAAATCTATACTACTCCGGCATTTTTGGTTTCCCGTTTTTAAATGTGTGGGTTTGTAAAAAAAGCTGCATCCGTTTTCTGAAACAGCTTCATAGGGACAAACCCATCGATGCAATTGTCTTTTATAATATGAGACTGGAAAATGCTCCGGTGGCATTGTATTTTAAGAAGAAGTATAGAATACCCATCCTGCTGCAGTATGAAGATGGATTAACCCGGGATGCTTCCGTAACCGGATTAAAGCGTAAATTGTATCAGCGGATGGAAAGAAAGACCCTGTCGGAAATCGACGGCGCGTTTTTGGTCAATTCAAAAATAAAGGTGCCATGTCCTTATGAGGTGATCCGGGGGGCAATTCGTAAGGTGGATGCTTTGGATCGCAGTAAAAATGGGGTGCCCAAAATACTGTTTGCCAGCACCTTGGATGAGCAGCGAGGTGTTTCGGTATTACTTCAAAGCTTAAGTGAAATTGAGGATGAATTTGAACTGTATGTTACCGGAAAAGGAAGCAGTGAAAGGAATGTGAAGGAATGTCAGGATCATCGGATTCATTTCCTTGGCTTCATAGACTATGAGGAATATGAAGAGGTGCTGCGTAATGCGGATATCTGCATTAACGCCCAGCTTACACATCAGTCCTTTGGCAATTTCTCTTTTCCATCAAAAATATATGAATATTTGTCTTATCAGAAGTTAGTGGTCTCATCGGATGTTGCAGATGCAAAGGAGGCAATCGGTGAGATTGCCTTTGTATATGAAAACGATGATCCAAAGGCTTTGGCGAAGGAACTAAAGAAAGCGATTGCTGTCTTAAAGGACGAAGAGAAATACAAAGAAATCCTTAAAAAGATAGCAGACTTTATAGAAGATAATCAAATCGAAAAGGTAGCAGAACGAGTCAATCTTCTGCTGGATGAGATTGGAGTCAATCAATGAAAAATTATCTGGTGACCTGGTTCTACTCAGAACAGGCAAACGATGAAAGCTACTATCCTTCCGTTGGGGGCAGCAGTAGCAGTGCAGAAATTCAATATGTATACTGGAGATGTGTATATGATTTCTATCGCTCCGCCCTCATTACCAATGGGGATGTCATTACGGACTATGTCTTTTTTACAAATGTAGAAAAGCTTCCGACTGTGGATGGTGTCAATTTCAAAGAGTTTTTTGATGAAAATCAGATCAAAGTCGTATATCAGGAGCTGACGAGAAAGACTCCGAAGGACTGGTACGGAGCCTGGAGAAATCAGTTTTATCTGTTTGATATTCTGGAGTATTTTAAGGAAGAAGAGGGAAATCTTCTGATGTTAGACTCAGACTGCGTGATTACACACAGCATGAAGGAGCTTTATGGACAGATTGAGAAGGAGGGAACGCTTACTCTTCCCATTGATTATTCCTTAGAGCGCGACATCAACGGATGCTCCATTGTGAAAATGAGAGAGCTCTATGAGCAGTTTTTTGCAGAGGACCAAAAAGCACCGGACAAAGGGCAGCTCCTTTATATGGGCGGAGAGTTCGTTGCAATGCGTATGTCAGATATTCATCCGCTTTTAGAGGTCTTTGAGCTGATCTGGAAGAAAAACCGGGAATGCTATGAAAAAAAGGAACAGAAGCTGAATGAAGAGGCACACGTATTGTCCTTGTGCTACTACCGACTTGGGATGCAAAACGAAAAGGGCCGAAGCTATATCAGACGCATCTGGAATGCTTTAGATCTCGACCAGGTAAGAGAAAGTGACCGTGATCTTCCCATCTGGCATCTTCCGGCAGAAAAGAAATTCGGCTTTTACGAATTGTTTGTAAAGCTGAAAAAGAAAAAAAATTTAGGCAGCCAGCAGCTTTACAGGCTCTGTGACCGGGTCATGAAGCTGTCGGCATCTAAGACCAGGCGCAAATGCAATTGGTATTACAGATATGGAAAGCAGAAAATCAAGCGTATTTTGGGGAGATAATCCATGGAACAAAAACTGGTGTCCATCGTAACACCGATGTATCAGGCAAAGCGATACATAAGGCAGACAATTGAATCCGTGCAGAGTCAGACCTATCCGGACTGGGAAATGATTATTGTGGACGATTGCTCCACCGATGGATGCGCAGAAATTGTAAAGCAGATGGCCAAAAAGGATGCCCGGATCCGTTATATCTGTCAGCCTAATAATATGGGGGTGGCACAGGCAAGAAATACCGCAATGGAGCATGCAAAGGGGCGTTATCTTGCGTTTTTGGACAGCGATGATCTGTGGACCGGTGAAAAGCTTGCAAAGCAGATGGCACTTATGCAAAAGGAGAACGCGGCATTTGTGTTTGCCGGCTGTGAAGTGATCGACGAAAACGGAAACCGGATGCATAAAATCAGACAGGTACCGGAAAAAATTACATATGAAAAGCTTTTGTGGGGCAATGTGATTCCGTGCCTTACGGTGCTTGTGGACAGAGAAAAGACCGGTGATTTTCGGATGCCCCGGATGGGACATGAGGATTATGCAGCCTGGCTTACGATTTTTAAGAAAATAAAGATTGGCTATGGAATCAACGAGGTATTAGGGTATTACCGCGTAAACCGCAATTCGGTAAGCGGAAGAAAACTGCGGACAATTCGTTGGACCTGGAATATATATCGAAAAAATCAGGGACTTCCTGTGGTAAAGAGCTTTTTCTATCTGCTTGGGCATCTGACCCAGGCTATGCGGAAAATGCGTTAGGGAGCATAGTGAATGGATAAAAAACATGTGCTGATATTTATACCTGCAATTGAAAGCGGCGGGGTAGAAAAGAACGCGATCATTGTGGCCAACGGCCTGGCGGAAAGTGGCTATCCGGTCACGGTCCTGTACTGCAGGGCAATGGAACAACAACTGAAGAAATTTGATGAGAGGGTTCGGCTGCAGGCTTTCCCAAGGAAGCAAATCCCTCATATCAATCCAAGACTTACGGATGCATACTTTATGCGGAAGCACTTGAAAGAGTACTTAAGCACAGTAGATGTAAAAGCTGCGGTACTGATTGCCTTTCAGTCTGCATCTGTGGCAATCGGTGTGTGCAAAAGGATGGGAATCCGGGTCATTTGCAGACTCTCAAATCACCCATCCGCAATTTGCTACGAAAAGAGCATGCTTCGCAATTTGTCTGAAAAGTTGAAGCTGTTTACTTATAAAAAGGCGGACGTTATTGTTGCCAATTCGAAAAAGCTTGCTGAGGATTTTGGAGCAAAAGTGGGGCGTTCCGTTGAAACCATCTATAACCCTATAGATATCGGCGCCATTCAGGAAAAGAGGAAGGAACCAGTAGAACCGGAGCTTCTTCAGGAGGCAGAGCAGTACAAAGGAAGGCTTTTGGTGGCAGTGGGAAGACTGACTGCCCAAAAAGATTATGACACCTTATTACTGGGCTTTTCAAAGAGCAGGCATAGGGATACCATGCTTTGGATTATCGGAGAAGGAGCAAGGAGAACTCAGATCGAGCAGCTTGCAAAGGACCTTGGAATTATAGAACGGGTAAGACTGCTTGGTTATCAGAGCAATGTGTATAAATATCTGCAGTATGCAACGATCTATGTACTGTCCTCCCTGTATGAAGGCTGTCCCAACTCATTGATTGAGGCAGTCGCAGCGGGAATTCCCTGTATTGCATCCGATTGTCTGACGGGACCTAGTGAGGTGCTCTTAGAAGGAAAAGGCGGATTATTGTTTCCGATAGGGGATGCCAAGGCCCTATCCCAATGTATAGACCGCTATTTAGAGGATGAAAAGACCCGTACCTGCATGCAGGAGGCAGCTTCGGGCGGCATAGAAAGATTTTCGATTAAACATACAATTTTGACATATGAAAAAATGATAGATGAGGTATAAAAATGAAGAAGTATATCAGAGTAATGAGAATTGATCATTGGATCAAGCAGTTCTTTATCGTTCCTGGATGTGTGTGCGCATTATTTCTTACCCATACAACAATGGATGTAAACCTGCTGATCAAGTTTGTGATTGGTTTTTTTGCTACCAGCTTTATTGCATCGGCAAATTATGTCATCAATGAGTGGCTGGATGCAGAGTTTGACCGTTTCCATCCCACAAAGAAAAATCGAAGTGTTGTGACAGAGGATGTAAAAGGCTCCGTGATCTGGACACTTTGGATCCTGCTTACCGTGCTGGGACTGGTATGCGGCGCATTTGTGTGTAAAGCATTCCTGGTTATGGAAATCTGGCTCTGGGGCATGGGAATCCTGTATAATGTAAAACCCTTCCGCACCAAGGACGTGGCAATTCTTGATGTGTTGTCGGAGTCCATTAACAATGCGATTCGTTTACTGATGGGATGGTTTATTATTTCCTCTGATACAATCCCACCCTGCAGTATTATCCTAGGATACTGGATGGCCGGAGCATTTCTTATGGCAATCAAGAGATATGCAGAGTACCGGATGATTAATGATCCCGTACTTGCAGGGCAGTACCGCAAATCCTTTAAATTCTATACCGAAAAAAGCCTGTTAATCAGCGCATTTTTCTATGCAATGTGCTCGGTGTTCTTTATCGGAATTTTTTTAATCAAATACCGTATCGAGCTGATCCTTTTTATACCGGTATTTATTGGATTATTCTGTTACTATTTCTGGATCTCCTTCAAGGAAGATTCCGCAGTACAAAAACCGGAAAAGCTGTATCATGAGAAGGGACTGATGATCTATTGTCTCGTTCTGATCGTGGTATTTTTACTTCTTATGTATATCGATATTCCATGGCTGAATGTATTTATGACCAACGAGCTTGTTGCCTTTTAGCCGATTTGAGTCTATAATATTTGGCAATGTATGAAAGAAAGAGAGACTGTAGCTTGAAAAAGAGACTGATTGCAAATGTTGCTATCGTGATAGCGTTTATTATTACCTGTGTGATCATATGGACCTATTCAAAGCCGGTTACGGATGTGCTTGATCTAAAGATTGAGACGAACCGTACAGAGACAAACGGACCGGCGTTCCGTATCTTCTGGGATGATGGAAGTGGTCTTAATATAGACAATACGGTAGGAAGTGAATTTGTAAACCTTACTGCCGAAGTGGAGATTCCGGCAGATGTCATCCAAAATGTGGAAATCTATCGTGTGGATCCCATCAGCGTACAGGAGGACATCGCGTTTACCGGGATTTACGTAAATGGAATGCAGGTGGCATTAGAGGATTTCGCCTCCTGGATCGGGACCTGTGTTCAGGTAGACTATGCGGTTGCTCCAAACGAAAAAACAGGCAATACAGAGCTTTATTTTACGGTAACCGGTGAGGATTCCCAGCTGTATATGAATGAAGGCTTTGTAACCTGCCTTAGAAATGCACTGCAGATGAGACGCTCCACGAGAGTCCTTTACTCGGGACTTGCTTTTCTGCTGGCACTCTTTTTGATGTTCTATAAGGAAGTGACAAAGGGTGCAGTTCTTCTTGCAAAAAGAGCGGAAGCCTTCTTAGAGAGAATGGATAAGAAAACCCGGATCTGTTTGGGAGTTTTTTCGATTGCAGTATTGTTTGTTGTGACCTTTATCGTCATGCATCAATATATTTTCGGACAGAAATTCTTTATATTCTCTGACAAAGGCAGTGACTCCTACTACCAGACCTATCCGCAGCTTGTGTATTATGCCAGATGCATTCAGGAGAACATTTTTCAAGGATTTAATTTCTGGACCGGACTGGGAATGGGGGCTCATGGTGCCCCCACCATCAGCATTGGAACCTGGGTCTGCTATTTTGGGGTAGAGAATGTGGCCTACTTAATGGGACTCAGCCAGGCCATCAAGATTTTTCTGGCGGGACTGTGCTTTTATGGATTTATGCGGGTAAAGGGAACCGAGCAGTGGTACAGCCTCATTCTTGCCCTTGGCTTTGCGTTCTGCGGTCATATGACGATGCGTGCCTGCTGGGAAAATTATCCAAATGAAGTATTGTTATTTGCATTCTGGCTTTTCACCTTTGAATTATTCTTCCAAAAGAAGGACATCCGCTGGCTCTTATTGTCAACGACGCTGTTCTTCTACAATTTTGGAAGTGAATACTATATGATGCTCTATACGCTTCTTATGGTAGCCTATGGAGTATTCCGGTATGTGACCGAGCGCAAGGTCAAATGGAAGCTGATTTTAGTGGTGCTTGCGGTACTTGCCCTTGGAATACTGATTTATCTTAAGATTACGAATTTCCTGATTGTCCGGACCATCATCGGTTCGATCCAATCCGATCGTTTCCAGAACGGCTTTGCAAATATCACCTGGACATTGGAGGCGTTTTTGCCGGATTTCTCAAGCTTCCCGCTTGTGTTTGCAAGAACCATAGGACTGTATACACTTGGTCTAATTACATTGGCAGATCCGGTCTATTACTGTGGCATCTTTGTGCTGCTTTTAATTCCGGTAGCCTTCTACTGCCTGAACTGGAAAAACAGAATCTATTATGCAGTTGTATTTGTGATTGCAGCGATCTATACCTTTACCACACAGCTTCGCGTGATTGCAAACGGATGCGCAGACGAAGGCTATAAGCTGAATTCCTTCTGGATCAGTATCTTTATGCTCTTACTGGTTTCCCGGATCGATTGGAAGCAGCTAAAGAGTGACAAAAGAAAAAGTAAAATTGCAGTAGTAATCTGTTCGGTGACCATGCTGCTGCTTCTTGGGGTGACCCATTGGATGACAACGGTGCTGGAGACCTCCGAAAAGGATGTAAAGATCAGTATATACTTTATTCTGATGGAGTTTCTGGTCATCAGCGGATATTTGCTGGCGGATAAATACAAGGCCTTGGTAAGTGGGCTTTTTGCAGTCCTTGTGGCAGTAGAGGTGGCAATGATTGCATATCCGATTTATAATGACAGAAAGACCGAGGACGGTTCCGGATACTTAGACGATGGAACCATTGCAGCATTGAATGAGCTGTATGCAAGGGATGATTCCTTCTATCGTATCGACAAGAAGTATATGGTTCTTATGAGCGATTCTCTTGCACAGGGTTATAACGGAACCGCCTGCTATGTCGGTGGAACCGGAATCGGTGATGGTATCCGTAATTTCTATAGCGACCTGGGACTGGCCGGAAATGTGCTGCGTATTTATGGGGCAAGCTCCTATACGGAGGTGCAGGAGCTGATTTCGGTAAAATATGCGCTGACGAGACAGGACAATGCGCAGAATTATGGATTTACGCCTCTGTTTACAAAGGATGATATCTATGTCTATGAGAATCAAAATGCGGTAACCAATGGATTTGTCTATGACTGTGTCATTGACCGAAGCCGTTTTGAACAGCTAAGCTACAAGGAACGTCAGCAGGTGCTTTTGGAGGCTGCTTTGGTAGAGGACGGAAGCAGTACGCTTCCTCAAATCAGTGAAGAGCGTTTACAGCAGCTTCATGAGCAAAACTTTGATCTGTTTGATTCCTATGAAGTTACTGAACAGGAATTGTATGATAACCCAATTACGGATAAGGAAATGCTTGCTGTAAAATTGCAGTTTGCAAACCAGAACCAGGGAGTGGAATATCTGTGCCATCGCACGGTGGATGGAAAAGAAGGCTCGCAGTTTATCATGCTGCAGGATTTTGCAGTAGGACAGGTGTTTGAAATTATCGAACCGGGTGTCAATCAGGTATGGGTGGAAGGCTGGGCCGATCTGGCTTCTATCCGATATGCAAAAATTCCGAAGGATATCTATTTTGCAAAATACGAGGAAAATGTGAAAAACGTAAAGGAACAGGCGGTGCAGGTAGAGTCCTACAATCCAAAGGACAATCACACCGTGGGAACCTTCTTTGCAAAGGAGGATGGAATCCTTTATCTTCCAATTCCATCCGGAAGCGGCTTCCAGATTTATATTGACGGCGAGTATCAGAATCAGTTTACCATCAATGACTGCTTTATCGGCATTAATGTAACAAAAGGCATGCATGAGCTGGAATATATCTATCCGGATCATGGAACCATGTGGGATCGCTATCAGTACTGGCTGAAGCGGTTTGAATTCGTTATTGCAGTAATGGTTATTATCACAGTTGCAATGTATTGTAAGAAGAAAATAAAGGACAGAGGATTAAAGAAATGAAAGGAATATCAGTAGTAGTTCCGGTATTTAACGAGGAAGGAAATGTGCGGGAGCTTCACAGGGAAATTTACGAGGTGTGTAAGCGCGAAGGGTATGATTTTGAGATTATCTTTGTAGATGATGGATCCACGGATCGTACACCGGAAATCTGTAAGGAGCTTGTGCCCCTCAAATGTATCCGCATGAGACGCAACTTCGGACAGACGGCAGCTATGGATGCCGGCATCAAGGCGTCAAAGTACGACTATATCGTCACCATGGACGGAGACCGCCAGAATGATCCGGCGGATATTCCAAACCTTGTAAAGTATCTGGAGGAACATGATTTAGACATCGTATCCGGATGGAGAAAGCACCGCAAGGACACCTTCATGAAGAAATTTACCTCCCGGGGAGCGAATTTTCTTCGAGGCATTATTGTAAATGATGGAATCCATGACAGCGGATGCTCCCTTAAAATCTATCGGAGAGAGTGCTTCAACCATATCAATCTGTATGGGGAGATGCATCGGTTTATTCCGGCACTTCTTAAAATCAAAGGGTTCCGTGTGGGTGAGATTGTGGTAAATCACCGCCCGAGGACCGCCGGAAAGACCAAGTACAACTGGAAGAGAACCTTTAAGGGCTTCGTTGATATGATTTCCCTCTGGTTCTGGGGAAAGTTTGCAGTGCGCCCACTTCATATCTTAGGAAGTGCAGGACTGGTCTCCATGATTCTTGGATTTG
Source organism: Agathobacter sp. (assembly GCA_051880175.1). Lineage (GTDB taxonomy): Bacteria > Bacillota > Clostridia > Lachnospirales > Lachnospiraceae > Roseburia. Next base: position 44,290 of record JBJENM010000148.1, read on the forward strand.
GGTGCGGGGTATGGTCCCTTGTACTTTGGATCATGGGACGAAAAATGTCCAACAACCTGATGCCACCGCTTCTTACCATATTCTTTATTGTGATCGGACTTTTGATGTTCGTCTTTGGACTGATGAGCGATATGCTTAGCAAGACCTACTATGGCGTAGGAATTGATACCTCCTACAGCATCAAGGAAACTTTAGTAAATGAGGAAACCGAGGAAAAAGAAAAATGCGAATCCTAGCAGTATCGCATGAATTCCCCCCCATTGGCGGAGGGGGAGCAAATGCCTGTCTGTTCCTTACTAAGGGACTTGTGGAGAGAGGACATCAGGTGACTCTTATAACCGCAAATTATAACGGAATGCCAGAGGAAGAAATCATAAACGGCGTGCAGCTTGTCCGGGTGAATTCCAAGCGGGCCCATAAAGAGCATTGCAGCTTTATGGAGATGCTGGATTATCTGCGCAAGGCCCTTCCTCTTGCAGTAAAAATGCAGAAGCAGAAAGCCTTTGACCTGTGCTTTGTCTTTTTTGGAATTCCAAGCGGACCGATTGGATATATGCTGAAGAGACGTTTTCAGCTGCCCTATATCATTCGTTTCGGAGGAGGAGATATTCCCGGGTTCCAGGAACGATTTACCAAGGTATACCGGTTGATCGGACCGGCAATTAAGGCCATCTGGAAGCAGGCAGATGCACTTGTGGCCAACAGTGCCGGACTTAAGAAAATGGCGCTTGATTTCTGGGATAAGAAGGACTTTCGGATTATCTGTAATGGGGTGGATACGGATATGTTCTGCCCGGGCAACGACCATGAAAACGGGGATACCTACCGGATTCTTTTTGTGTCCCGCCTGATTGAAAGAAAGGGTTTGCAGTATGTAATACCCCATCTTAAGGAGATGGAGGAGCATACCGGAAAGAAGATTTCCCTCACGATTGTGGGAGATGGTCCTTACCGCGCCCGGTTGGAGGAGCTTGCATCGGAGCACGGGGTGTCTTCTCTTACTACATTTGTGGGACAGAAGGATAAGTCAGAGATCGTCGCTTTTTACCAGGATGCGGATTTGTTTATTCTTCCATCTGCAAAAGAGGGAATGCCCAATGTAGTGCTTGAGGCAATGTCCTGTGGACTTCCTGTTGTTATGACACCCTGCCAGGGGAGCGAGGAACTCATTTCTGGAAATGGTTATATAGCAGATATTGCTCATTTTACCGAGAAAATGGAAGAGCTTATCGTAAATCAGGAGCTGTCGAAACAGATGGGACAGCAAAGCCGAAGGGTGATCTTAGAACAGTTCTCATGGAATCATGCTGTGATACAATACGAAAAGCTTATGGAAGAGTGTGTTAAGCAACGATAACAGTTATATGGAGTGTGGCGTATGTGTGGTATATGCGGATATATTGGAAAACATAAAATAACAGACCGGCAGCTTCATAACATGAATGACACGATGGTTCACAGAGGACCAAATGACTTTGGAATATGGCAGTCTGACTTTGGGACAGGTGCAATCGGTCTGGCTCAAAGGAGACTGTCTATTTTAGATTTATCCGAATTGGGACATCAGCCGATGTTTTCCAAGGATGAATCCAAGGTGATTGTATTTAATGGTGAAATCTACAATTTTAAAGAATTAAGAGAGGAACTGGAAAAGAGCGGATACCAGTTTGTATCGGACTGTGATACAGAAGTACTTTTAAGTGCTTATCTTGAGTGGGGAGAAGCAATGGTAGACCGTATCGATGGAATGTATGCCTTTGCCATTTATGATCAGGAGCGCGGAAAGGTATTTTTTGCCAGGGACCGAATCGGAAAGAAGCCTCTCTATTACTATTGGGATGGGACGAACTTTATTTTTGCATCGGAATTAAAGGCGATTGCAGCCCACCCTGATTTTAAGAAGGAACTGAACACGAAGGTATTGGGGGAGTATCTCTGCTACCAGTACATTAACGAACCGGATACCATCTATTGCAATACCTACAAGCTTCCTGCAGGTCATCAGATGACCTTTGATGGAGAGCAGGTAAATGTAAAAAAGTATTGGGACATCAGAAAGCGGTATGAGAAGTGCTCTAAAAACCGGATATCAGACTACGCTGCCTGTAAGCAGGGATTAAAGGATGTGTTATATGAATCGGTCCAAAGGCGCCTTGTGGCGGATGTGCCGGTGGGAACATTTTTAAGCGGGGGCATTGACTCTACGCTGATTACCGCAATTGCAAACGATATTAAATCCAACGTGGAAACCTTTACCATAGGATTTGATGATAAGGAGCGGGACGAAGCAGAATTTGCCAGGCAGACGGCGAAGTACCTTGGAACAAGCCATCATGAAATGTATGTATCTGAACAGGATATGCTGCAGATGATTCAGGACATGTGCTATTATTTTGATGAACCCTTTGCGGATCCTTCACAGATACCCACCATGCTTGTAAGTAAGCTTGCAAAAGAGCATGTGACGGTGGCATTATCGGGTGATGGAGGAGATGAGTTCTTCTGTGGATATTCCATGTATGACTTTGTATATTATGCAAAGAAGCTGGATAAAATTGCAGGAGCCGGGAATGCGGTACTGTCTAATTCCCTGGGGGAGCAGATCAAGAAAAAGCTTCCCTCGTCTGCTACAGCCTTACTTGAGAACCGGGATAAAAATTATAAGACTCAGTTATTTGCGGATCTTCCGGCAAAATTTGTGTCAAGGATGTTAAAAAATCCCATTGGTGAGGTAAAATATGAAGTGGAAAAGCAGCTTACCATGCCAAACTGGCAGGAGCGCAGAATGCTGCTTGATATGTATACCTATCTTCCGGAAGATATTCTTACGAAGGCAGACCGCTCATCCATGAAATATTCCCTTGAAATGCGATGCCCGATTTTAGATACAAAGGTTATGGAGTATTCTTTTGCAATTCCCCATGAGTATAAGTATCGAAACCGGGAGAAGAAATATATCTTAAAGGATGTATTGTATGATTATGTTCCAAAAGAAATGATGGATCGCCCCAAAAACGGATTTGGAGTACCTCTTGGAAAGTGGCTTCGGACCTATCTGAAGGAGGAAGTAGAAAGAGTATCGGAAAAGGCGTTTATTGAGAAACAGGGAATTTTCTGCTATGAAGCGATCCGGGAATTGATAGAAAAAGTTGACCATTCGGATAAGAAACCCTATCCGAAGCTGCTGTGGGCCTATTACGTGTTCCAGCTATGGTATATGGAGAATATGAATTAACGTATATGAAAAAAGTATTATTTGTTATCTCTACCTTAAATACAGGTGGTGCGCAACGTATTTTTTCCAACATCATAATGGCAATGCCCGAGGACTGGCAGATTGATATCCTGTTGAACGATTCAGAGAATATCGAGTTTCCTTACCGGGGAAATATTATTGATCTTCACATGAAGCCGGAGAAAAACAAGGAGACAAAGCTCTATCAGCTCAAAGCCTTGTTTCACCGTTTTCACACGCTTCGAAGGATTAAAAAACAGAACGGTTATTCTGCCTGTGTGAGCGCCATGGATAGCGCTAATTTTGTAAATGTTCTCACCGGGAAAAAGTACTGTAAATGTATTCTGACCATCCATGGCTATCATGTAAAGGGATGGGCCGGTAAGACCTTCGAGGGGATCGCGGACTGGCTGGTTAAGAAGACCTACAAAAAGGCAGATCGTGTGGTGACCGTATCACAGGGGCTGAAGGATGAGATGGTCCACAAGTATAAGCTTCCGGAAAACATGGTCTCTGTCATTTATAACGGATATGGAATTGATGAAATCAGAGAGCTGGCAAAGGAAGAACCACAGATTCCAATTCCCTGGAATGACAACGAGAGACTTCTGATTTCTTCCGGAAGAATGGAAAAAATCAAAGGACAGTGGCATTTCCTAAAGGCCTTTGCGGCAGTTTCGAAGGAAATCCCAAAGGCCCGGCTGATTTTGCTGGGAGACGGGCTGCTGCGGCCGCAGTTGGAGGAACTGGCAAAGAAGCTTCATATCGAAGATAAGATTTTCTTCCCGGGATTTGTGAAGAATCCCTTTGCTTATTATAAGAGAGCAGACCTGCTGGTGCTGACATCCCTTTCAGAAGGGTTTTCCAATGTCATTGTGGAAGCAATGGCCTGTGATCTTCCCTGTATCTCATCGGACTGTGCTACCGGACCGGGGGAAATTTTAAAGCCTCAGGGAAAGGACTATGGCATACTGACTCCTGATTTCGATGAAGAAGAGGAATGGAATAATGAACAGATCAGTCCTAAGGAACAGCTTATGGCAGATGAAATCTGCTCTGTTCTGCGGGATGAAAGCAAGTATGCATACTATCAGAAGGCTGCCCGGGTGCGGTGCATGGACTTTGATATGAAGAGGATCATTCATGAATGGGTTGCATTATTGGAGAGTGGAGCAAAGCATGATTAGTATTGTAGTACCATGTTATAACAATGAAAAATATGTCAGAGGCTGCATCGAGAAGCTGATCCACCAGACCCACAGGGAATTGGAAATTGTGCTGGTTGACGATGGCTCAAAGGATAAGACTGGAGAGCTGTTCGATGAATATGCCGCAAAGGATGACAGAATCAAGGTCATCCATCAGGAAAACAAGGGGCTTCTTTGTGCCTGGAAGACCGGTGTGTCCCATGCAAGTGGAACCTATATTGCTTTTTGTGATTCGGATGATTACTATGACGATGATCTGATCGAGAAGCTGTTGCCGAAGCTTAATGAATATCAGCCTGATATTCTTTTGTATGGAATAAAAACCGAGTATGAGGATGGGCGGTATGAATTGTGTGATAACCGACTGGCGGAAGGCTTTTACAATCGAAGCCGGATCGAAGAAAGCATACTTCCAACACTTTTAAGCGATGGAACGATGGAATCCACATTGATTCTGCCTTCACGATTCTCTAAGATTTTCCGAAGAGAATTCCTAATAACGGTATTTGATGTCTTAGATGAACGGGTCACAAACGGGGAGGATAAGCTTACGATGTTTGCCAGTGTCCTCCTGGCAGACTCCATCTATTGCACAAAGAATTTCTATCCCTATCATTATATTCGAAATGACGAATCCATGATTGGAAAATATGATCCAAACCGGTTTTCTAAATTGCAGATTCTCCAGGAAGCAATGCTTCATGTGGCAGACCGCTATGGGTATGACCCAAGAAAGGTGGAGGAAACTTATCTTTCGGATCTTATGATCTGTCTGAAAAAGGAAATCTGCAGAAATCCCAAGGGATATAAGGAGAGCAGAAAACAATTGCAGCGTATGTGGGAGCATGAATATACCCAGAGTGCATTTTTAACCTGTGATTGCAGGAAGTATAAACTTATGGGGAAGGTATTCTTTTGGCTGTTTAAAAACCATCGATTCCACGGGCTGTACTTTATAACAAAGTGTGCTTCGGCAATGGGGGCAGGAAGGGCATAACATTGGAAGAAAAACTGTTATTTAGTGTGATCGTTCCGGTCTATAATGTGGAAAAATACATTGATGCTTGTATCGAAAGCATCCAAAAGCAGAGCTACAAAAACTGGGAGCTCATTTTAGTGGATGACGGTTCTACAGATCGAAGCGGACAGATCTGTGAGCGATACGAAAAAGAAGACAAGCGAATCCGGCTATTCAAGAAGGAAAATTCCGGGCAGGCGGACAGCAGAAACTATGGAATCAGTCAGGCCACCGGAGACTATATGATCTTTGTGGACAGCGATGACTATATCAGCACAGATGCGCTTTTAAGCTTTTATGATTCCTGTATGAAATGGGATATGCCGGATGTCATCATCGCAGAGGGCATGTTTGAGGTGTTCGGAGAGGAAATCGGCGGATACCACAATTGGGAGTCCAAGGATTACCCCGGGCTTTCCGGAAGAGATACCTTAGTAAAAACCATGCAGGTAGAGCCGAACTGGAGTCCCTGTGATAAATGCTACCGCCTTGCCTTTTGGCGGGAGCATGGATTTTTGTTTCCGACGCGGCGGCTGGCAGAAGACTTTGCACTCATTGACAAGGTGGTGCTGGAAGCAGAAAAAGTGACAATGGTTCCGGCCTATTATTATTACCGCAGATTCCGAAAGGGATCTACGATGACAAAGAAGAATGCGAAGCTGAAGTATGATGAGCTCCTCAATTTATTGGATTGGGAAGCATATCTGAAGGAAAAGGGATACGTAAAGGACGAGGAGCTTACCACCTCGTTTCGCAAAATATTTGTGCTGCTGTATTGCCATGATGTGCTGGCAAACATGTTTCTTTTTGAAGGAGAGCAGAAGAAGGACGCCTTCGAAAAGGCAAAGCAGCTTACCTATTTACTGGATTATGCAACCAGGCGGGACGAAAAGCTGGTGAAAATCATGGTAAAGGTGATTGGACTAAAGGGCACCAGCTATCTGCTGGGACTTGTAAAACAATGGAAAGTAAACCGGGAGAGAAGGCGACATCATGTCTGAGACAAAAAAGAACAGGATATATCTGAAGATGGAAGGCGCATGCGGAAACCAGTTTTTCCAGTACGCCTTTGCCCGTATGATACAGGAGAAAAACGGCGGAGAGCTGATTCTGGATTATCGCAATGTAAAAAAGAATAAGACTCTTTGGCAGGGAAGCGATAATCTGTTAAAGGACTTTAATACTGTGCCCTACACCTATGTGGATCACTCCTCCAATCCCAAATTATTCTGGTATTACTGCATTCTGGTCATCAAGCGTATCTTTAGACTGAAGGACTTTAAGAAAAAAACATATCGTTTTTATCTGTGGTTAGCGGAGCATGTAGAAAAAATGGGTGTGTATTTCTTTGAATCTGCTTATTTTCCATTCCATTTCTATCCAAACAAAAACGTGATTATACGTGGATATTATGAGTCGCCAAAGTATTTTAGCGAGATTGATGATAAAATTTGTAAAGAATTAACACCAAAATATCCACTTCTTGAACAAAATGTGGAATTATATGATATAATAACAAAGAAAAATTCGGTCTGCATCAGTATTAAGCGTCAGGATGTGGAGAATCCGGATATTTCAGATGTATATCAGTATGATATCAATTATTTTTATCATGCGGCAGACTATATCAGGGAACGGGTGGAGAATCCGGTCTGGATCATATTCTCAGACAATGTGGAATGGTGTCGGGAGAATTTCCATCTGGAGGGAGAAGTCCATTACGAGACTTCCAATAATCCGATCTGGGAAAAAATCCGCCTGATGTCCGGATGCAAGCATTTTATTATCCATAATTCTACCTTTAGCTGGTGGGTGCAGCATTTGTCCACCAACAAGGACAAGATTGTTATCGCTCCGGTGAAATGGATGCTTCGGGATGATCAGCCCATTGATATCTACGAGGATCATTGGGTCTACATGACCAATGACGGACAGGCAAGGGATTATCACGATTAGAAATAGATAGAAAGAAGAGGAATGAAAAATGATTAATGTATTTCAGCCATCGGTAGGAAAAGAAGAATTAGAGGCAGTAGGAAAGGTATTTGAATCGAACTGGCTTGGGCGTGGAAAGCTTAATACACAGTTCGAGGAGAATTTTGCCAATCATCTGGGTGTTGGCAAGGAGCATATCGTAACAACCAACTGCTGTTCGGAGGGACTGTTCCTATCACAGGATATCTTCGGAATTGGTGCAGGGGATGAGGTCATTCTGCCAACCTGCAGCTTCGTTGGTGCAGCGAATGCAATCCGCCACGCGGGAGCAGACATCGCATTCTGTGATGTGGACCGCAGAACCATGAATGTCAGGGCTTCCGATATCGAGAAAAAAATCACACCAAAGACAAAAGCAGTTCTTCTGGTACATTACGGCGGAATCCCATGTGACATGGATGAAATCATGAAGCTGGCAGACGCATATCACCTTAAGGTGATCGAGGATGCAGCCTGTGGTGTTTATTCCACCTACAAAGGACGTGCCCTTGGAACCATCGGCGATATGGGAATGTGGTCCTTTGACGCCATGAAGATTTTAGTTTGCGGAGACGGTGCAGCACTTTATTTTAAGGATGAGGAATTAAGAGAACGCGCTTCAAAGCTTATGTATTTCGGACTTGAGAGCAAGAGCGGATTTTCCAATGCAGTAGATCAGAAGTGGTGGGAATTTGAAATTTCCTCCTTTGGACATCGTGCAATCATGAACGATGTGACCGCTGCTATGGGCATTGAGCAGCTTAAGAAGCTTCCGGGCTTTATTGCAAGACGGGCTGAGATTGCAGCCATGTACGATGCAGCCCTGAAGGATTTAGACTGGCTTACCATTCCGGATGAGCTTCCGGCAGATTGTACCCATACCCATTATTTCTATTATATTCAGCTTAAGAATGATAAGAGAGATGCCCTTGCGAAATTCCTGCGTGATAATGATATTTATACGACCTACCGTTATTATCCGCTGCACAGAGTAAAATACTATGGATGCACAGAAACCTTTGAAAATGCGGAATGGGCATCCGAACATACCTTGTGCCTGCCGATTCATCAGGCACTGACCAACGACGAAGTAAATTATATTATCGAGAAGATTGTGGAATATGGAAAACAGATGTAATCCACTCATATCGGTCATCATGTGTGTGCACAACACAAAGGAGGAATACTTAAACGAAGCCGTGAAAAGTATTCTGAATCAGACCTATGACCATCTGGAGCTTATCATCATAGATGATGGCTCCGATGCATGGTGTCATGATCTCCTTTGCAGATGGCAGGAGCAGGATGACCGTATTCATTTTTATACAAACGAACAAAATATCGGACTGACAAGATCCTTAAATCTGGCTCTCTCCTATGCAAAGGGAGCATTTATTGCCCGGATGGATTCGGATGATCTATGCGTACCGGAGCGGCTTGAGCGACAGTTGCAGTATTTCCTGGAACATAAGGATATCGATGTGATTGCCAGCGGCACATATATCAATGACGGATCCGGGAATATCTGGTATTCCGGTGCCTACCGCAGGTTTGAGCAGGAGCGCATGCGGATCCGGCTGTCCTTTGCCAACATCGAATTCGTTCATCCTTCCGTTATGTTTCGGGCAGATTTTCTGGAGAAAAATCACATAACCTATGATGAATCTGTGGCAAAGGCCCAGGATTATGCCATGTGGTCTGTCTGCATTGAAAAAGGAGAGCTGGATTGTGTGCAGGAGCCTCTTTTCATCTCCCGGATCCATGAGGAGCAGATCGGTGTGCAGTGTATATCCGAACAATCCGATTGTGCGGATGTGACGAAGGCAAGAGCGTTAAGACGCCTGATTCCGGAGCCCACAAAGCGGCAGGAGCAGCTTTATGTCCGAATGAGAGACACCGCTCTTTTCGGGGAACCGGAGGAGAATATCGCTCTTGTTAAGGAGCTTGTGGAACAAAATAAAAGGCGCAGGGTGTACAACGATAGAATCTATCGTGAGGAATTGTTCTTCTGGTGGTTCCGTAAGTCCCTGTATGGCGAGAATAGAGAAAAGGGAAAGCAGATACTTAAAAATCCGTATATGAGAAGGAATATTGCAAGAATCCTTTTCACAGAACTGTTTCGTTATCTGCTGGACCGCAGATATGAAAAGCAAACAAAGAAGAAATGGCATAGGAGTATCATAGATGCTGGTTATTAATCTGTGTGGAGGTCTGGGCAACCAGATGTTCCAATATGCAATGTATCTGAAACTTAAGACGCTTCATCCGGAGGTCTTTTTGGACGACCGCTGGGTGAATGAGAACATCGGCAGAATGGGACGATGTTCTGTTTTTGATGCCTTTTCAGTGGACGGAAAAATTGCCGATTATAAGAAGGCAGATCTTTTGGCAGATACTTCTTCCTCTGTCTTATCCCAGGTTCGAAGAAAGCTCTTTGGCACAAAAAAAACATACTACTTAGAAAAAGAGTCCGGAACCTATGACAGAAACGTGCTTTTCCTTACAAATGCCTATCTGGAAGGCTACTGGCAGACCGAGCGCTATTTTAAGGATATCCGAAAAACGATTTTAGAGCAGTTTACGATTCGACAGTCCTTAGAGGGAACTAATAAAAGGCTGCTGGAGCAAATTCAGGGGGCAGAATATCCGGTCAGTATTCATGTCCGCATGGGAGATTACGGGACACCGGAGAACCGGAACATATATGGTGGAATCTGTACCGAAGAATACTACAAAAAGGCAATGAGCTGTGTTTCCGGGAAAATAGAAAATCCCACCTTTTTTGTGTTCTCCAATGAACCGGACCAGGCTAAAAAGCTTTTCCCCGAGGAGACCCGGGTGGTCTATACGGAGGGCAATGATGAAGGACATGCCTGGGCAGACCTTGAGCTGATGCGTCATTGTAAAGCCCATATCATCGCAAACAGCTCCTTTAGCTGGTGGGGAGCGTGGCTGGATGAAGAGGAAGAAAAGATTGTGATTGCACCGAAGAAATGGATGAATACAAAACCAATGGCAGATATCTGTCCGGAAAGCTGGATAAGACTATGAATATTGCAGTAGTACCATTTAATGACAGCAGGGATTTAAAGGACCGGATATTTACGGTACATCACCTGTTTATTACCCTAAAGGAATTCTACGAAGCCCAGGGACATGTGGTTCATACCTATGAATTCTGGAAGGATTATAAGGATATTGACGTATGCTTTATCTTCCGCAGAACCTGGAAACTGATTTATGCCATGAAAATGGCAGATGTGAAGGTGGTGTACCTGGCATTTGAACCGGAGGCGGTGGTATATGAGCATACCCAAAAGGGAATCCGGGATCTGGCCAAAATATGTGATCTGATCCTGACCCCGTTTCTGGATGTGGTGGATGGAAAAAAAATCCTGTACTGCGCAGAATACAAGAACGTAGATATCATCGAAAAAAGAATCGTTCCCTATGAGAAAAAGAAGCTACTATGCAACATCTCCGGATGTAAATCATCCCGGAATGAAAAGGAACTCTATTCTGCGAGAGTAGATGTTATCAAATATATGAAGGACCGGCCTGATTTCGACTTTTACGGAGATGATGGCTGGAGGGCGCTGGGATACAAGAATTTTGGCGGAGCCTGCGAGAGCAAATTTGATACGTACCAGAATTACAGGTTTGCCCTCTCTCTTGAAAATGTAAGGGATGTACCGGGGTATATCTCAGAGAAAATCCTGGATTGTTTTGTGGCAGGAATCGTTCCGGTCTATTCCGGAGGACGTGGCGTAGACCGGTTCATCCCAAAGGAATGCTATATCAATTATTTTGATTTTGCATGTGTAGAGGATCTGATTACCTATCTGGAGCAGCTTCCAAAGGAAGAATATGACAGATACCTTGCGAGCATGGAAGCCTTTCTGCAAAGCGGGGGAATGGAGCAATGGGGGAAGGAGGAGTATCTTCGGACGCTTCCGAAGGTTTTTCCGGCGATACAAACTATAAAACCTGCTTCAAAGTTAAAAGTGATTTTCTATACAGTAAAGTATACCATCATAAAGATCTTAAAGAAAAATTATTTCAGACAGGGAATCTAGCATGAAAACGATTGGAATTCTGTATATTGCAACGGGAATCTATACGGTGTTCTGGGAAGAGTTCTATAAATCCTTTGAGGAACACTTTTTAAAACATACAGAGAAGCACTATTTTGTATTTACGGATGCCAAGCATTTGTATGGGGAGGAGAACCCAAGGATACACAAGACTTATCTTCATGAGGAGCCGTGGCCGCTTCCAACGCTGCTGAAGTTCCACCGCTTCTTAGAAATCGAGGATGAGCTTCGGAAAATGGACTATCTCTATCAATCCAATGGACCGATTGTGTGCCTTAAGGAGGTAAAGGAAGAGGATTTTCTTCCAAGAGCAGAGCTTGGGGAGACCATGATGTTCACACAGCATCCGGGACATTACCTGAAAAAGACTTACAACAGGCCCTATGAGAGAAGAAGAGAATCCTATGCCTATGTCCCGTATCACAAGGGAACAGACTTTGTGTTTGGAGCCATGAACGGAGGAACCGCCGAGGCCTATCTTCATATGTGTAAGGTGCTTGACAAAAGAATCGTGCTTGATTTAAACAAAGGCGTCATTGCAAGGGCTCATGATGAGTCCCATATCAATTGCTATCTTGTGGAGCTTGAGAATTACCGCCTGCTTCCCATGGCGTATGCATACCCGACAGGATTTGATGTGCCGGGAGATAAGATCATTGCCTGCGTGGACAAGGCAAAGTATTTTGATGTGGACGCGGTAAAAGGGAATACAAAGGATACGGATAAAAGAGCAAAGCGGCAGCAATCTATAAAAGCAGCTATTGATAAAAGAATTCGTTACGTTAAGGGACCGCTTTTGTATGCAAGGGATGCGATGACAGGACGTAAGATACATGAGTTTTAAACTATAGTAGAAAAGGAGTGTAACATGGCCAGGGTTGAGATTTTTATTCCATGCTACAATGCCGAAAAGTATATCGCAGAAGCACTGGATAGTATTGAGAAGCAGACCTATCAGGATTTTTCCGTTCTGATTGTAAACGACGCCTCTACGGATCATAGTGTGGAAATTATTGAAGAATATCGAAGGACAGATCCAAGAATCCGACTGGTTCATAACGAAAAAAATTCCGGAGAATGCTATACCAGAAACCGGGCAATTGCAGAATGCACGGCAGATTACATTGCTTTTCTGGATGCAGATGATCAGATGCCACCGGATCGACTGGAAAAAGAGATGGAGTATCTGCTTGCCCATCCGGATTGTGATGTGGTATCCGGGGGTAAGACCATGATGACAGAGGACGGGAGACTGGGAGAGGTGGTATGCCACGGAGAGCTTGACAGCCAGACCATCTGTGAGACACTTTTGTTTCGCAACTGCATCAATATCGGAGCCAGCATATTTAAAAAATCCTTTGTGACAGAGCATCAGGTAACCTTTGATGTTGATTTTAAGAGCCTTGGCGATTATAATTTCTGGGTTGACTGTGCAATTGCAGGGGCAGATTTTCATGTGCTGCATGAGTCTATGCAATATTACCGTGTGGTTCCAACGGGACTGTCACAGCTGCATTCCATGCCGGACAAATTAAAAAGAAGAAATGAGTGCTTTGATCTGATTCATCAGAAGATGCTAAAGCATTATGGAATTACCTTAAACGAAAAAGAGGCAAAGGTATTCTTCAAATATACAACGGAGACCCCAAAGACAAGGGGGGAGAGAATTCTGGATTTCCCCGCCTTCTGCAAGGTGTATCAGAAGGTGAAGCATCTTTGTGGAAGCAAGGAATTTAAAAAGGAATTCTTTGGCATATAGTGGTAAAAAGAGGATGAAAAAGTGGTAATCGTAAAGGTTATGGGAGGGATTGGAAACCAGCTTTTCCAATATGCTTTTGCAAGAAGCATAGAAATGAAGTATAATTATAAAGTTAAGTTTGATTTTTCCTATTTTCAGAATGTTCCCGAAGGAAATACGAAAAGAGAAGCGTTTATTACCCATTGGGTAAAGACAGCGGATATGGCTGCACAGGAGGAAGTGGAGGCACTATTTAGTCAGGATAGGCGCCTTCTAAACCGGATAAAAAAGAAATTCGGCAGATATCATAAACGTAGCTTTTATGAAGGAAGCGATATCACGGAGAAGAATCCCCATATAGAGGACCCTTCTTATCTGATTGGATACTGGCAGAGCGAGAAATACTTCAAAGAAATCGAAACGGAAATCAGAAGGACAATCTCTTTTGAAGAGTGGGAGCTGTCCCCGAAAGAGCAAAGCATCAAGAAGCTGATACAGGACAGTGAATATCCGGTATCCATGCATGTACGTGCCGGGGATTATCTCCTTGCACATAATCAGGAAATTTATGGTGGAATCTGTACACCGGAATATTACAGAAAAGCATACGAAGAGGTGCTCAAAAAACATCCGGAGGCGAAGCTGTTCGTCTTTACCAACGATGTGGAGTGGACGAGGGAGCATATTAAGCTTCCAAGGGACAAGACGGTTATCGTATCGGAAGAGCTAAAGGAAAGTAAGGACTGGGTGGAGCTTTATCTTATGAGCTTGTGTAAGAGCAATATCCTTGCAAACAGCAGTTATAGCTGGTGGGCCGGGTGGCTTAATAACAACACCGAGAAGAAGGTATACTGCCCACCAATCTGGGATCATCAGGAGAATGGAGTATCTACCATCTGCGATGATTGGATCCGCATAGACTAGTGTAAAGGAGCCGGTATATGGCGAAGGTTGCGATTTTATACATCTGTACCGGACGGTATGATGTATTCTGGAAAGATTTTTACGAATCATATGAAAAACTGTTCCTTCCAAGGTCCTCAAAGGACTATTTTGTGTTTACGGATGCCAAGGAGCTTATATACAGGGATCGGGACAATGTCCATGTAATCTTTCAAAAGTCTCTGGGCTGGCCGGACAATACACTGATGAGATATCATATGTTTCTTGGAATCCGAGAACGATTAGAGAACTATGATTATATCTATTTCATGAACGCCAACTGCCAGTGCATGAGGGAGATTACAGAAGAAGAATTCCTTCCAAAGCAGGATAAGCCCCTGATCGTGGTGCAGCATCCGAGCTTTTTCGGGGATGGGAATGAGAAATTCACCTATGACAGAAATCCGAAATCCACGGCATATATCCCCATGGGTGAGGGAAAGGTATATGTCTGCGGCGGAGTAAACGGAGGAACTGCAGAAGCGTTCCTTGCTATGTCAGAGGAAATCGCAAAAAATGTGGATGTGGATAAGAAAAATAAAGTGATTGCCTTGTGGCATGACGAGTCACACATCAACCGCTATATATTAGATCATGATCAATATATCATGCAGACACCGGCCTACTGCTATCCGGAGGGAAAGGAGCTTCCTTTTGAGATGAAAATCCTGATAAGGGAGAAATCCAAGTGGATTAATGTAGAACAGGTGAAGATGCCGGTGAAGACCCGTGTAAGTAACTGGGTGAAGGATAAAATTGGAAAAGTAAAATCTATCTTTCATAGATAAAGAGGAATCCTGAATGAATAATTTTAAAAGTTTGTTAAGCATTGTAAAAGAACTAAATTATATTCTAAGCAAAAATCAGAAGAAAAGTCTTATTTTGGTTGTTTTAACATCTATCATTTGTTCTCTTTTTGAACTGTTAGGAGTCACAGCAATCCTTCCATTTGTGCAGGCGGTCATGGATCCGCAGGCTATCATGGAAAAGCCCTATATTATCTTTCTAAGAAAATTTGTGCCGATTGATTCTTCTACCCAATTGCTATTCGTATTGGGATTGTTTCTTATTGCAGTATATCTATTCAAAAACGCATATATCATCTGGGCATACTATATCAAATTTAATTATAGCTCCAAGGTACAGAAGGAGCTGTCGGTAAAACTGCTTCGCTCCTTTATGGGAAGACCATATGAGTTCTTTTTGAATGTAAATAGTGCCGATGTTATGAGAGGCTGCGGAGCTGATATAGGAGGAGTATATTCTATTCTTTCTGATTTTGTGTCACTTTTTACAGAAATCCTTACGGTTGCGCTTATTGGCAGCTACTTAATATATACGGATGCCGTAATCGCCTTGAGCGTATTAGTGCTTATGGCAATCGTGCTGTTAGCGATTGTTGTTTTATTTAAACCTTCTGTTAAAAAAATCGGAAAAAGAAATCTTGAGGTGCAGACAAAACGGAATAAAGCAATTTATCAGGCTATATGTGGAATAAAGCCAATCTATGTAATGCAGCGGAATGAGTTGTTCGTAAAAGAGTATGAGGACGCTACAAATGAGGCAAGAAAGATTCAAAGAAAGTATGACACGATAACGAATGCACCGGATCGAATTACGGAGGGAATATGTGTTAGTGGAATTATAGGCGTAGTATGTATCCGATTAATTTTCGCAGGAAACGATATGGTTTCCTTTATCCCGAAATTAGCAGCTTTTGCAATGGCAGCATTTAAGATTTTCCCCTCAGTAGGGAAAATTGCAAGCAGAATGACAGAAATTGTGTACTTCAGACCTGCCTTGCAGAATGTATATAAAAACATTATCGAGGTTGAGGAATATGCAAAAGAACAGGAAGCATATCGTCTGGAAAAAGGTGCTGACAGGGCTAGTTTGGAGGATTTTTCTTTTACAAACAGCGTAGAAATAAATCATATTAGCTGGAAATATCGAAATCAGGAAAAAGAAGTATTAAGAGATGTTACAATTTCCATCCATAAGGGAGAATCCATAGCGCTGATTGGCGCCTCAGGCTCAGGAAAGACAACCTTATCCGATGTTATATTAGGATTGTTACATCCGCAAAGTGGAAACATCAAAATGGATGGAGTGGATGTATATGCAATGCCGAAACAGTGGGCACAAATTGTAGGATATGTACCTCAGGATGTCTTCTTGCTGGATGATACCATTCGAAATAACATCAGATTTGGAATGCCGGAAAATCTGACATCAGAAGAGAAAACATGGGATGCTCTTAGGCAGGCACAATTAGAGGAATTTGTGCGGAGTCTGCCGGATGGACTAGACACAATTGTCGGAGAGCGAGGCGTGAAATTCTCAGGAGGCCAGCGTCAGCGTATTGCAATCGCAAGGGCTTTATATAATAGTCCTCAATTATTGGTGCTGGATGAGGCAACAGCTGCACTTGATAATGAGACAGAAAGTGCGGTCATGGAATCCATAGAGGCACTTCAGGGGCATATTACTATGATTATTGTTGCCCATAGACTTTCCACAATTCGAAATTGCGACAAAATCTATGAAATAGTAGATGGAACTGCAATAGAAAGAAAAAAAGAGGAAGTTTTACAAAAAGAAACGTAATTGAGGTATCCCTACTCTCTTCATTGATATGGACGAATGGAGTAGAGAAATTATTGTGGAGAGTTACAAGAGAAAAGGGACGGAAAAATGAAAATCAATAAAACGAATTTGTATGAAAAAGCAAAAATTGTATTCATTGCATTTTGTATATTGTTTGTGGCATATTCTAATTTTATCAATTTTTTTTATACGAGTGATCATGTATCAGCATCTTTTTCCCCGGATTTTCCGGAAAGACCCGCATCGTTTAGAGCCTATCTGGCATCAGGAATGATGACATCATTTTTTTATTCCAGGATATCCTACATTTTAGGTAAAGTCGGAATAACCGTTTTTCATCATCGTAATTTCTATCTTGGTGTTATTTTGCTTGCTTTAGCCATTTCATATGCTATTCTCTATCGAGTATTCGAAGGGTATGTACAAAAAGAATCAAACAAGTTTTGGTTTGGTGCTGCTCTGATGGTTTCCTTCATTAATCCGTATATCATTGAAATATTTGTGTATTTAGGGTGGGAACATGCTTTGGGAATCTTGCTTACAGTTCTCGCAGTTTGGTTTTTTACAAAGAATAAGTATATTTTTTCTGCAATTTTCCTTATGCTTGGAATCGGATCGTACAGAAGCTTTTTTACTATTTTTTTAATTTACACAACTACATGGTTATTTTTGGAACATGAAAAGTGTGAGAAAAAAATTTTTTGGAAAAAAAATTTTTTGGCTGTTGGTATGACCGGTCTTTGTGCTCTGGCTACGATTGTATTAACAAATATAAGTACAAGAAAAATTCAGGCAGTAACACAGTCTGTAGAAAGTGTGGAAGTATACGAACATAAGACAGTTACGGCAGAAACCTTCAATGAGGTAACTCTATTTTACCGGTTAAAGAAATTATTTTGGAAGTATTACTATACTACAGTAACAGAAATGGGGCTGTTGCCAAAATATTTTTTATTAATTGGCATGTTGCTAATAGGTGCTGTTGTTTTGGTTATACTTATTAAAAACAAGGAAAAGATTGGGAAAAAATTTCTTTTTATCATTTGGTTTGCACTTATTAATGTGTGCCCGGTCAGTATATATTTCCTGACTCCGCAATATGACGTGTTTGCACGAATTGTTTGGCCAATTTTTGCAGGATTCGCTTCGCTTTTGCTTTTACCATTATGTCTGGATAAACTGGAAGGCGCATGGAATGCAATATACAAAGGAATATTAGTTCTCATAGGATTCGTAATTGTTTATAGTACCTCAACTGCAAAAACAAACTTTTTTATCTCCAATAGTCTTGATGTTCAAGTAGTTATGCAAGTGCAATCTGCAATAGAACACTATGAGGACGAAACAGGAGTGAAGGTAACTACGATTGCCGCGAAGAGGTATGAACGCTCGCAGGAATCGTATCCGCAAATTGATTCGGGATATTATAATTACACTCATAAGTCTATGTATGATGCATGGTGTGACGTGGAATTAATGAATTACATTTTGAAAACAGATTACAAAGAAATCAGTATGGATGAGGAGCAATACAGTAAGCTTTTCGGAGAAAAAGTCTGGACGACCTTTAACGCGGATGAACAGCTGGTATTTGATGGAGAAATCCTATACTGGGCAGTGTACTAAAAGGATGAAGAAATCATGAAAACGGTTGAGATTATTGTACCTTGCTATAATGAAAAAGAGTGTGTCCGTCCTCTGTATGAGAGCGTAAAGAATGTATTTGAAGGAATTTCCGGATATGCATTTTCTATTCTTTTTGTAAATGATGGTAGTGAAGACGGAACTATTCAGGAAATTAAGGAATTAGAAAAAATAGCAGGAAAAGAGAGAATAAAATACATTTCATTTGCTCGAAATTTTGGAAAGGAGTCAGCAATCTATGCCGGCCTTTCCAGAAGTACGGGAGATTATATGGTGCTTATGGATGCAGACTTGCAGCATCCGCCAACGCTGATTCCACAGATGCTGGAGGCGATGGAAGAGGGATATGACTGCTGTGGAGCAAGACGAGTAAATCGGAAAGGAGAACCGCCAATTCGAAGCGCTTTTTCAAAAGCATTTTATCGGATCATTAATCATGTTACCGGTATGGGACTGGTGCAGGGAGGCTCAGACTACCGCATGATGACCAGGCAGATGGTAGAAGCAATTGTGTCTTTATCAGAGAGAGAACGCTTTACAAAAGGAATTATGTCATGGGTCGGATTTGATACCAAATGGATTGATTATGAGAATGTAGAGCGTCTGGCAGGAGAGAGCAAGTGGTCCTTTAGAGGTCTTGCACATTATGCATGGAATGGATTCCTATCGTTTGCCACTACTCCACTTCGTGCGGTTGTTTATCTTGGAATATTAGTAGTGATATTAGCCGTTATATATTTCATTATTCTATTTGGACGAACTCTAAGTGGTGGTAGAGTCTGGACGGAAGAGACGACTCTTATTTTATTACTTCTTTTAATTGGTGGAGTAATCATTACGATATTAGGTGTGATTGGAGAATATATGGCTCGTATTTATCTTGAGTTGAAGCACCGACCGATTTACATAGAGAAAGAAACGAATTTGGACAAGGACGCACATGATCAAAGACAAGATTAGTATAATTATTTCTTTATATAACAAGGCACCATATATCGCAGAGACGATTGAGTGCGTTCTAAAGCAGACTTATGAAAATTTTGAGCTGATTATTGTGGACGATGGTTCTACTGATGGTGGAGGGGAGATATGTGATCAATACGTAGTAGATGAAAGAGTACGAGTATATCATACCCCTAATGGAGGAATGTCAGCTGCAAGAAAATATGGATTAGATCAGGCAAGCGGAACCTGGATATCCATTCTAGATGCAGATGATATTTTGGATAGGAATTTTCTCAAAGTATTGTCTGATATTGATACAGATGCAGATATCATCACCACAGGAATAACAACATTAAAGGATGGGTGGGAAGAACAGGATACAGATGCAGATGTGATAGAGCTTACAAATACAGAAGCGTTGTTACATGTGTACTGTCCAATTTCAGAAAATGATTCCTTTTTACATTTGCTGCCAGGCAAGATTATAAAAAAATCTTTGTATGATCGATATTTTGAAGAATGTAAAGAGGAAATCGATAAAATCCCGCTCAATTCTTTTGATGATGTTTTTTTGATTCCGAATATTTTATATTTGGCGTCAAAGGTTTGCGTGCATACTTCTTTGCTATATAAGTATCGAATTGTTGAAGACAGTAGTTGCCATTCGTTGAATTACCGCCCATTTCATTATGAGCAGGTTGATGCGGCCGAAATGGTAGTGCAAATGTATAAAAGGAAAGACTTAATAGAAGTGTATTTTGCAGCTCTTCCAGATTTTTTACTGGTTGCTCATAAGGCTTGGTATGCAGCATATATAGGAAAGGAAAAGAATGATGAATTAGATGCTATTCAAAAAAATATCGAAAGAATAACAGAGCAATATTATGATGATTGTATCAATCATGCACCGATGAAGTTTTCAAAAAAAGTATCTATTATTTTGTTTAAGAAATGCAGAAGACTATGGATCAAAGTAATGGATTTATATTTTGGGAGATGCTATAGTTATATAAAGAGGGCGTAAAATGAAGACAATCAAAATAAAATTTACCGATTTTTGGCCTGGATTTAATTATCAAAATAATTATTTCACAAAATTGTTAAGTCAGAAATATGATGTTCAGATATCAGATGAACCGGATTATGTTATCGCATCAGTTGCGGGAAATGACTACCTGAAGTATGATTGCATTCGTATTTGGTATTCCGGGGAGAACTTACATCCGGATTTTGATTTGTTTGATTATGGAATTAGTTTTGATGACCGGCTAAAAATTGATGACAGATATATAAGATATCCAATTTATTGCTTAAATGAAAATCGTTGGGAAGCTGCGAAGCATAAGCATGAATTTGATGAGCAGGATTATTTTAAAAAGCATAGCCGATTCTGCAATTTTGTATATTCAAATGGAAAAAATGCGGTGCCTTTTCGAGAGAATATCTTTCAGGAATTAAGCAAATACAAGAAGGTTGATTCCGGTGGGAGATTGCATAACAATATCGGAGGCCCGGTTGAAGATAAGGCTGATTTTATGCCAAATTATAAATTTACAATAGCAGTTGAGAATACATCGGCACCGGGATACACAACGGAAAAACTTCTTGATGCATGGGCATATGGAACGGTTCCAATCTATTATGGGAATCCGGATATAGGAAAAGAGTTTAATGATGAGGCATTTATTAATTGCCACAAATATAATAGTATAGAAGAAATTGTCCAGCGGGTAAAAGAGTTAGACGAAGATGATGAAAAATTCATGGCAATGATGAAGGCTTCGATACTGAGAGAAGATTGCTATGCGGCAAATTATGAGGAGAAGCTTCTGAACTTTTTTTCAAATATATTTGAGCAGGAATATGAGAAAGCTTTCCGAAGAGATCGTTTTGGATATGGAAAAATCTATGAAGAACGTATCCGAAGAATGGCAACATATAGTATCGATGGAATCTATCATTTTTTACAAAAAATAAAAGGGAAATAAGGATTGAAACATGAAGTTCAGTATTATTATTCCTATATATAATGCACAGAGGTATTTGGAGTACTGCTTACAGTCTCTTGTCGAACAGGATTATAGGGATTATGAAGTAATTTTAGTCAATGATGGATCGACGGATGGCTGCGACAGGATTTGCAGAAACTATGCAGAAAAATATTGTGAACATGTTCGGTACTATGAACAGGAGAATCAAGGACAGTATGCAGCCAGAATGTTTGGGATTGCACAGGCAAAGGGAGAGTATTGCTGTTTTGTTGACGCAGATGATGCTGTCACAAAGGATTACCTTCAGATATTAGATCATGCAAGTAAAGTCAGTCAGGCGGATATCCTTCTATTTGATTTTGAAATGATGAATGAGAACGGAGACAGGCTTGATCTTGATACAGACGAATTGCTTGAAGCCGGAAAAGTATCAAAGAACCAGGTATTAGAATTGCTTATTCTATCAAGAATAAATGCCATGTGGAATAAGGCATATCGAAGAACTCTGTTTAAATATGTCAGTCTTTCCGATGTGGAAATGGGCGTGAGAATAGGTGAAGATTTATTAATGAATATACCACTTGTTGAGCATGCCGAAACATTTTTTTATTCTGCTGAAAAAATATATCAATATCGAAAGAACAGAAGTAGTATTTCCTATAATATTGGTAAACGAAGTATTATGGACGTTGATGTTACACGTAACGCAGTATTTCAATGCATGGTTCGACTAGGGATTGATACAGAGCACAATCGAAAGTTATTTTATGAGCAGTATCTGGAGGAAGTAGGAAGGGAACTTCGCTATACAAATCAAAAACAGGATTTCCATGCGATAAAGCAAATCTCTGAAGCGGAACACATGGTAAATGCCGAAAAATATTTGAAAAATTCAAATATTCCAAAATGGAAGAAGATAGAGCTGAGGCTGTTCTACGAAAAAAAGTGGCGTATAATGTCTATTTATTGTAGAATATTAATTCAGGCAGAGAAAATTTATGAATTCTGTATTGCCCGAAAGGTAAAAAATGGAGAATAACAAGATGTGGTTATCTGTAATTATGCCTGTCTATAATTCAAAAAATACAATTGAACCAGCGATAAAAAGTGTATTGGAACAAGAGGATGTAGAACTCATTGTGATTGATGCAGGTTCAACAGATGGGACTGTTGACATTATTGCGGAATATTCTTCCCAAATATCTTATTGGGTATCTGAAAAAGACAACGGATATGCAGATGCATTAAATAAGGGAATTTCGCATGCCCAGTGTGAGTATGTCATGATGCTTGCGGCGGATGATCGTTTGGTAAAGAGCGGGATAGCAAAAGCAAGACGCTCTATACAAAGGGATACTGAAATCTGGGTCGGTGCGTTGCTGGGACATGATGAGAGAGGATTTTCGTATATTGAATCTGATCCAGTTTTGGAACATCTTGAAACCGGGTGTACGTTGAGACATCCGGCGACCATATTTAGAAAAACGGTATTTTCTAAATATGGCATGTATAATGACCAGTATAAATGCGCGGCTGACTGGGAGATATTTTTGAGAGCCTGGAAGCAGGGGGCTGTATATCAGGTAGAACCAATTGTAGTAGTTATTTTTGAAAAAAGCGGAATGAGCTCCAAAAATTGTGAACTGGTAATCCGAGAGACAAAACAGATTGCGGAAAAGTACGGATTACCTTATTCAGAAAATGAAGTTTTACAAGGAATGATACCGAAGGCAGAAAAGGTGCAGATCTTTTTGGCGAAGCTTGGGCTATTGCCGATTATATACAAACTGGCCGGAGTTCCGGATGGGTGCCTTACGAAGAAACGTGTGAAGGAATATATGGAAGGATGATAAAAGATTTTCTTTATCTTATTTTATCTCGAATGCAGTCTTTTATAAAGAAAACATACTGTAAATATAAGTATGGCTTAAAATGCACTTCTGAAGCGACAATGGACATGCAGACAAAGCTTGAAGGTCCATGTCTGGTTGATGGCCATGTATATGCATCAGAGCTGGCTGCCAACACAGCAATTTATGGAACGATTCATCATTGTATTGTTGGTGAGGGCAGTTACATTGCAGCAGGAAGTGAATTAGAATTCTGCAGGATTGGAAAGTATACATCCATTGGAAAACATGTTCTGACTATCAGAGGACAGCACCCGGCCAGAGACTGGGTATCCACATCGCCTAGTTTTTACTCAAAGACTCCTGCGAATCAATATTCCGTCCATATAGATGCCGGCTTTTGCGAATTTCGATGGGCAGATGAGGCTTCAGATATTGCAGTAGAAATAGGAAGTGATGTTTGGATTGGGAATAGTGCACAGCTTATGGAAGGCATTACGATAGGAGATGGTGCCATAATCGCAGCCGGTGCAGTCGTAACAAAAGATGTACCTCCCTATGCGATTGTTGGAGGCGTCCCTGCCAGGTTAATTCGAATGAGATTTGAACAGAATGAAATAGAGTTCTTACAGGAACTTAGATGGTGGGATAAGGAAGAAAATTGGATAAAAGAACATGCTCAGTATTTTTCCAGTATTGAGAGATTAAGGGAGAATGTATGAGAAAAGCTACACTGTCGGTTATCATTCCTAACTATAACAAAATGCCTTATTTAGAGCAGTGCATAAATAGTATTTTATGTCAAACATTCCAACCAATCGAAATTATTATTGTTGATGATTGCTCAACAGATGGTTCTCAACAACTAATACAGAAATTAGCAGAGAAAGATAGTAAAATTGTTCCAATCTATTTGCAAAAAAATCAGGGTGTAAGTCATGCCAGAAACTATGGGATTAAAAAAAGCCAAGGAGAGTATATCACTTGCCTAGACTCAGACGATTTCTACATTAATGAAAGAAAACTGGAAGTAGAAATGCAAGTACTTTTGACGAATAATGCAGAGGGAATTGCGTATTCAAGATATGTTCCTGTGGAAGAGAATGGCGAGAGAACAGATTCTTCAAAAAGCAAAATGAAATTTCTGGAAGGAAAATGCTTTAAAAACTATTTGAATGGTAATTTTTCATTTGATTCCATTGCCCGGGATTATTGTATAAAAAAATCATCAATCTTAGAAATTGGTGGATATGATGAGAAACATAGTTTGTATGAAGACCTAGAACTGTTAATAAAGCTGACTAAAAAATATGAGTTAATATATACAGGACAAGAGGGGACTGCTTATAGACAATTGGGGTCCGGATTATCTTCACAAAATATGAAGAAGCATTGGAAAGCAAGAAATGAGATATTTTATGGAAATCTGGAGCTGTTGTCTTTCAAAGAAAAAATTGCATATATATTAAAGTGGGAAGCAATGAAGATTGTTGATAGAGCTATATTCTATTTTATACAGGTAGCAAAAAAAGGAAAAACGCTATGCATGAAGTTAATGTGTCGGTGATTGTGCCAATATATAATGTGGAGTTATATCTGGAAGAATGTCTGGAAAGCCTAAAAAGGCAGACGCTTCAGAATATACAAGTAATTCTTGTAAATGATGGTTCCACAGATTCATCTAGGGAAATTGCTAAAAAGTATGCAGACGAGAATAGTAACTTTATTTTGGTGGATAGAGAAAATGGTGGTCTAAGTGCTGCTAGAAATACAGGAATGGCTTATGCGACAGGGAAATATGTATACTTTTTAGATAGTGACGACTATATTCGTTTAGATGCGTTAGATATTCTATTCACACGAGCTGAAAGTGAAAATCTTGATGTCATAAATTTTGGTACAGTTACATTTGATCATGAGAAAAAAGATTCTAGACAAACAATGTTGTATACTGGGCTATATCCAGACATTTATAGTGGACCAGAACTGTTTGCTAGAATGAGAGAATTTCATGATGATAACTTTATTAATTGTGGGTTGATTTTTATTAGAAAAGAAGTTATAGATAGAAATCACTTATCATTTTATGAAGGAATTTTACATGAGGATAATCTGTATCAGTGGCTTTTAATGGCTGTTAGCAAGAGAACAGCTGTTATGAATGAATCTCTCCATTTTAGACGTTATAGAAGCGGTTCCATAATAACAACACCAAATTATTATGAAAAATGGAAGGGATTGGTCGTAGGTGCTTATGAAGCAAATAAGTACTATCAACAGCACAAAGAATTAAAAGAAACCGGTATGGATATTTATATTTATTCTATGCTTTGTACTGCGACAATGTATTATTATGTAAAAATAGATAAAAAGATTTTGAAACAAAGAAAAACAAAAGAAATATACCATATGGAACGAGAGGTATTATGGAAAAATAAATGCTGGAGAGACAAATCTTTGTTTGCATTTATGATATCTACAGCATTGTTTGATTGGATTATAAAGCTTTACAATTGGAGAAAGTAGAGGTACATATATGGAAGAAAAGAAAGTAAGTATCGTCCTTCCTGTATATAATGGTGAAAAATATATAAGATTTTCTATAGAAAGTGTGTTGCAGCAAACATATAAAAATCTTGAATTAATTATCGTAAATGATTGTTCAACAGATTCCACCAGGGAAATTGTAGAACAGTATTTGCTACATGACTCCAGGGTAAAGCTTATTGATAATGCTGTTAATCTAAAGCTACCGAAGTCACTAAATGCTGGATTTTCTGTGGCGAGTGGAGATTATTATACATGGACATCTGATGATAATATCTTTCGCCAAAATGCCATTGAAAAGATGGTAGAGGAACTTGAAAATCATACGGAATATGTGATGGTATACAGTAATTATACTGAGCTGGATGCAGAAGGAAATGAAGGACAGCAAATTCACTTACTTAATCCTGAAAAACTATATATTGGGAATGTGATAGGCGCATGTTTCTTGTACCGAAGTGATGTTGCTAAAGAGGTAGGAGAATATGATTCTAATACTTTCTTAACAGAGGATTATGATTATTGGATTCGGATAAAGAAGCATGGAAAACTATTGCATATAGAAGATGATTTGTATTTGTATAGAGTACATGGTGGGAGCTTATCTGCAACAAAGAAAAGCCAAATAAAAGAGCAGACATTTCGGATGTTAGAAAAGCATTTTTTCTATTTGTATGGGACAGTAGGAAAAAGAGAGAAGAATGAGTTCTTAGATTATTTTGTAAAGATGAGTCCAAATAGTGATGAAACCGAAAAATTGATTTCTAGAATTGATAAAAAGTATTCAATTAGAAAGAAAATTCGACCTTTGAAAGACTTTGTATACAGATTAATGTTTGAGCGAACGGAGAAATAAAAGTATGAAAGTTTTTTTAGTATTCGGAACACGACCAGAAGCAATAAAAATGTGTCCACTGGTATTAGAATTAAAAAAACGTAAGGGCGTAGAGTGCATAGTATGCTTAACGGGGCAGCATAGGCAGATGTTGGAACAGGTTATGGAAGCATTTGCGATTGAGGCTGATTATAATTTAAATATTATGAAGGACAGGCAGACATTAACGTCGATTACCACCTCTATTCTTGAGAAACTGGAGACAATTTTAAAAGAGGAAAAGCCGGATGTTGTTCTTGTACATGGTGATACAACTACTTCATTTGCTGCGGCGCTTGCGGCTTTTTACCAACAAATTCCAGTCGGGCATGTAGAGGCAGGGCTTCGTACAGGCGATATATATTCACCATTTCCAGAAGAAATGAATCGCCTCCTGACAGATCGATTATCTACATACTATTTTGCGCCAACGCATAATAATAAGAATAATTTGATAAAAGAAGGAATTCAGAAGAATATATTTGTTACAGGAAATACAGTAATAGACTCCTTTAACTACACGGTGAAAGAACGCTATCTTTTTCATGATAAATGTATAAATGATATCTTTCAGGAAAAAGGAAAAGAATCTCATGTTGTTCTGGTTACTGCGCATCGAAGAGAAAATCTTGGGGAACCTTTGCATAATATTTGCAATGCTATTAAACGATTAGCAGAGGAATACCCTGAAAAAATATTTTTTTATCCCGTACATTTAAATCCAGTTGTTCAGGAAACAGTCAGAGGTATATTAGGAAATGTTCAAAATGTCTATCTATTGGATCCAATTGATGTACTTGATATGCATAATTTGATGGCAAGAAGTTTTCTAGTTATGACCGATTCCGGAGGAATCCAAGAAGAGGCACCTCATTTTGGGTTACCGGTTTTGGTTATGAGAACTGAAACAGAAAGACCAGAAGCAGTTGAAGCAGGAACTGTTCGAGTGATTGGAACTGATGAAAATAATATCTATTGCTGTGCAAAAAAATTGTTTGATGATCAGGCCGAATATAGGAAAATGGCTATGGCGATTAATCCGTATGGGGATGGTCATGCATGTGAGAAAATAGCTGATATATTGTTAGAAGAAAAGTAAGCATTATTGAAAGAGGAATAAAAATGTTGCTGATTGAGATGCAGTGTAAGGCATGGGAACATAATAGAGTAAATGCGGGGATAATTATGCTATGCGCTGCTACAGCTCCAAAAGAAGCAGTTAAGTTATACGCAGAAAAAGAGCATATCGCTTCACTTGAAGGGATTCTTTCCGGTTCATCAGAATTCTTTCAATCTAATCCAATTGACTTTCAGCTCTGGAAGGGGAAGGAAGCTAAAAAGTACAAATTACTTCTAGAGGATATAATGAAACGTAATCCAGAAGAAAAGCTCATAATACTTTTGTCTTCTAATAAAGAAATCATTCATATGGTTTCAAAAATAAGTAAACGGCATAAGGATAAGAAATTCATTATCATCTTGCATGCGGTTTTGGAAGAAGTAATATACAGTGATCAATTAACTAAGGTACAAAAGGTATGTGAATGTATCGGATATTATCATAATAGATTAAAGGGTGTATCTTTAGAGCCAAGTATTACTTTGCAGGAGTATATCAATAAATGTACTGAACCTAACACATTTTTTGTGGTTTATGCACCTAAATATAAAGAGTATATTCAGAAAAAAATAGAAGCTGATGTATTAAGACGGTTTGTTTTTTTACATCATCCACTGTATGATGCTCAGTCATCTCAAAAAGCTGTAAAAGGGAAAATAACGATTGGGTTATATGGACAAGCTGTAAACAAGAATGCGTATGATATCATCAAATGCTATAATGAGAAATATGATAACAAAACTGTCATTTTTAAAATCATGGCACAAAAGAATCATGATATTTTGAAATTGGAGAATGTCGAACGTCTTTTTGAACAGGAATATGTATCAAATGAAGACCTGGAAAATGCGCGAAAAGAGTTTGATTATGTGCTGATACCATATGATAAAAATCAATATAAGGTGACGGCTTCGGGAATATTATGTGATGTGATTTCGGAGGAAATACCAGTATTAATGCTTAATT
This sequence comes from Agathobacter sp., assembly GCA_051880175.1. Taxonomy (GTDB): domain Bacteria; phylum Bacillota; class Clostridia; order Lachnospirales; family Lachnospiraceae; genus Roseburia. The sequence goes on from JBJENM010000148.1 coordinate 73,043, forward strand.
CTCCTTTGCTTGAATTTTACAATCAATATGGAATAGGAATCATGGAAACCAGTATTGACGAGATGGCATGTAGAATAGCCATGTTGAAGGATATGACTGGAGAAATAAAAGAGTACCAGAGGGCTGAACATGCATTAAAGCAAATTATTCTAGAAGAAAATGTAAAGGTATTCGAGGAGATAATGAATGGCATATAATTTTGGCTTCTTTTTAAAAACATATATAGGGGACTACGATAGGGCAGTTAAATTGGTAGAATCTTTTAATAAATTTAATGAAGAAGCATTGCCCCTCTATATTGCATGTCCAAGAAATGAGGTCGCAAGTTTTGAAAAGCTAAGGAATGAGAATATAATAGTTTTTGAAGAAGAAAAAATTTGTCAAGAAATCTTTCATGAAGATGGGATGTGGTCAGCAGGATATTTGAATCAGGAAATATACAAGCTTGCATTTTGGGAAATGGGAGAGTGCGAAAACTATATGTGTCTTGATTCGGATGCATTATTTATCAGACCATTTTTTTTGAGAGACTTTATGTTTGATCAAACAACGCCCTACACGATTTTGGTAGAGGATAATGACCTGAAGTCAGATGTTTTTTATAATCAAATGTATTGGAATGGAAGAATGAAGCGGCTTGAGAAAATAGAAGATGCCCTGGACTACCACCCATATCATATGATGACATGTCATGGCATGCAGATATTGTCTGCAAAAGTGCTTCAATCACTAAAAATAAATTTCATGAGTCCAAATGGATACTTATATAAAGATATAATACAAATTGCTCCATATGAGTTTAGCTGGTATAATTTCTGGCTTCAGAAAACAAAAGAAATACCTATTTATCAAATTGAACCTTTATTTAAAACTTTTCATCTAAAGCAACATCTTATCTTTTCTGTTTTACAGGGAATGCAAATTGAAAACTGGGCAAAGGGATATGTTGGGATTGTTGTAAATTCAAATTACGGAGTAGGAGAAGGGGAATACGACGATTTAGAAGTATATAATAGTAAGAACGCGGATATTCCATATGCAGTTGTTCAGAAAAACTATAGGTTTTATAAAAAACTTATGAGAGGTATGTACGTCAAGCATATCATACAAAAAACAAAAGATGTGATGTATCATATTTTAAGGGAGTGAGTAATGCTAGAAGAAAAGAAAATCAGCATAATTGTTCCCATTTGCAATGTTTGCGAATATGTGGGAAAATGTATCGAATCCATTATAAATCAAACCTATAAAAATCTTGAAATTATGTTAGTTGATGATGGTTCAACGGATGAGAGTGGAATTATTTGTGATAGATATGCAAGTCAGGATTCCAGAATCAGAGTTTTCCATAAGGAGAATGGAGGACTATCAGATGCAAGAAACTATGCCATTGAACGGGCAACAGGGGATTTAATCGGTTTTATCGATGGGGACGACTGGATTCATCCGCAGATGTATGAATTGTTGTCTCATGTAATGGAACAACAGAATGCGGATGTAGTAACTTGTGGATTTGAACAAAAGGATATATACTTTGGAAATAAGAGATACACCTTAGAAGAATTAATGGTTGAGACAATGAGTGGGACCGAAGCAATCTCGAATATTGAAAAACCATTGGTTGTAGCATGGAATAAGCTGTATCGCAAAGAAATCTTTAAGGATATACGATATCCTGTTGGGAAGATACATGAAGATGAATATGTAATACATAGAATATTTTATCTATGCAAGAGTGTATCAGTTATTCAACAGCCATTGTATTTTTATACGATAAGGAATGGATCCATTGTTGCGCAGATGAGCCCGAGAAGAATAAATAATGCGCTAGAAGCTCTTGAGGATCGTGTCAAATTCGCTGATGAAATGAACTGGGAGGAAGTACTACCAGTTGCGATAACAAGATATTGCGATTATTGTATAGATCGATATTTTGAAATAGAAGCCGGAAGATACGAATTGCTGGATGAGTCTTTTTTAAAGCTATTATGGCGAAGCGCGCAAAAACTGTTAGATGCATATAAGAATATTGTTGTAGATGAAAAATATAGAAAGTTTGCAAAATCTCCAACTAGATATAAAAGGTATTTAAAGCGGAAAAATAGATTAGAAAGTATTAGACAAGTCGTATGGCAGATATTGAAAAAATGAGGAAAGAAAATGGGAAATTTTGAAGAGACAGATTGGGATGTTATTGTAACCCCAAAAAGAAAATGGTATCAACTAAAACTAAAAGAAGTGTTTAAATATAGGGATTTAATTTTTTTATTTGTAAAGAGGGATTTTTCCTCACAGTACAAGCAGACGATATTAGGACCACTATGGTTTATTATTAATCCATTATTGTCCTCTTTTGTCTCTACGATAATATTTGGAAATATTGCAGGAATACAATCAGACGGAGTGCCGTATTTCTTATTTTATTTGTGTGGGTATACGTTGTGGAATTATTTTTCTACATGTGTTAATGCTACATCTTCTACATTTGTTGCAAATGCAGGAATTATGGGAAAAGTATACTTTCCACGACTTACAATGCCCATATCATCGGTTATCTTCTCTGCAATTAATATGTTAATTATATTTGTAATGTCACTAATTACGATGATGGTATACGCGGCTTTGGGGTATTCCATTCGACCCAATATAACAATATTACTCATTCCGGTTCTTATGCTCCAGACAGCGGTGCTAGGATTAGGGGTGGGAATTATTGTTTCATCATTAACTACAAAGTATAGAGATTTAACGGTATTGGCAAGCTTCGGAATAAGTTTGTGGATGTATCTTACTCCTGTAGTTTATCCAATTTCGGAGGTTGAAGGAAGGCTTAAAGTACTGATTCTTCTTAATCCGATGTCTGCAGTTGTCCAGAATTATAAGTATGCGCTTTTGGGAGTTGGCAGTTTCGAAAGTATCTATTGGTTGATAAGTTTAGTTGTAACGATTGTTATTTTCTTTATAGGAGCATTATTATTTAACAAAGTTGAAGGAACTTTTATGGATACAGTATAGGAGAGAATAATAAAATGTCTAATTTGGCTATTAAAGTAGAAAATTTAAGAAAGCAGTATCGCTTAGGTACGATAGGAGGCGGAACACTATCTGCAGATTTAGAAAGCTGGTGGGCGAGGAAACGAGGCAAGGAGGATCCCAATACACTTATTGGTACTGACCAAACAAAAATTGGAGAGTATTTTTGGGCTCTTGATGGGATCAATTTTGAAATAGAAAAAGGAGAGGCTGTTGGTATTATTGGATCGAATGGAGCAGGTAAATCCACACTTTTGAAAATATTATCCCGTGTTACTTCGCCAACTGAAGGAAAAATAGGGATTAATGGTCGAGTTACAAGTATGCTTGAAGTTGGAACAGGGTTTCATCCTGAACTTACCGGTAGAGAGAATATATACATGAACGGTGCTATCCTCGGAATGACTAAAGCAGAAATTGATACTAAAATAGAACAGATTATTGATTTTTCTGAATGTAGGCAGTTTATCGATACTCCTGTTAAGCGGTATTCGTCAGGTATGTATGTGAAATTAGCGTTTGCTGTGGCAGCACACCTAGATTCGGAAATCATGATTATGGATGAAGTTTTAGCTGTTGGAGATGTAAAATTTCAGCAAAAGTGTCTTGGTAAAATGGGAAATGCTGCGCAAAATGATGGAAAAACAGTTTTGTATGTAAGTCATAATATGAGTACTATAAAACAATTATGTGATAGATGCATTGTATTAAATCATGGAAAGATGATTTTTGATGGAAATGTTGAAGATGCAATTCAAATCTATATTGGAGAAGAAGAAAATAATTTGACTCAATTTTATGATTTGCGAGAATCAGAAAGATCATCGCATCAACCTGGAACGAAAGTAAGATTACAGAGTATTGAGTTTTGGGGAAAAGAAATGCCTATCTATTCTCCGGAAGAAAAAGTAAATATGCGTTTAAAATGGGAAGGATATGAAGATCTAGGAGAGATACATTTTTATTTTATTTTACGATATATTGATGGAACAACAGTTGGTATGGTTGAATCAGAAACTATAGGAGAAGTGGTTGCAGGCGAAGAAGGCGAGGCAATTGTCCAATTTGACATAAGTAATCTTGCAGATGGGGTATACTATTTTATACCAGATCTATATACAATAAATGAACAATATCAACATCAAAGTTATGACCATCCGTTAGATAAAATATATTTTAAAATTGTATCTCAAAATAACCGAAAGGGAATATATTGGCAAAGGCAATATTTTGGAAGCGTAAGTTTAAATAGAATGAAATTGTTGCGAGATGAGAATTAATGGATAAGTATTACTTTGTGGGATATTTAGGGAAAAGAGTAGAAGAATTACATTTGATGGATATAATTGATTCCGATGATGTTATTTTGGTCTCAGATAATTTGGATGAAAGGAAATTTAAGCATCCTAGAATTCGTAGAAAATTTGAACAAGATCATTTGTGGAATATCATTTGTGACGGAGAACCCAAAAATAAGTGGGTATGGAATCGCTTCTACACGCTATACAACTTCCCATTTGAAAAGGAAAATATGCATTATATTATTTTTTGGGATTCTGCTATTAGTGTTTACTATTCGGAATATTTTTTTTATAAATTAAAGAAAAAGCATCCTAATATTAAGTTGATATTTTATATATATGATCAAATGAATCGAAGATACTCAAAAAGAATTCTCAGAATGTGTAAATATGCAGATGCTATTTTTTGTACGATTCCAGAGGATTGTAAAACCTATGGATTTGATTATTTCCCGTTGGTATATTCTCGGCCTATTATTAGTAATCAATATGACTTTGCACCAAGCGACATATATTTTATGGGAAATAATAGTGATAGAGACGAACAATTACACCATATATATGAATATCTTAAAGCGAAAGGTGTTAGGTGTGATTTTAACATAGTGGGGGTATCTGAAGAACGTCAATTATATAAAGGGGAAATCGAATATAATCGTAATTTCCCAGAAACTGAAAATATTGCTAGATCAATTTCTACAAATTGTATTTTGGAACTTATGCATGGGGGAATGAATGCAGTTACTGCAAGATACCCAGAAGCAATTGCTTTGAATAAAAAGATATTAACAAATAACAAAAATGTGGTTAATGAAAAATTTTATGATGATAGATATATCCGTTATTTTGAGAATATTGAAGATGTTGATATTGAATGGATAGTAAAGAGAGAAAACATTAATTACAACTATAATGGTGAATATTCACCAAGAGCATTAATAGAAACTGTAAGGCGGAGATTTGAATGACTTTTTTTAGAAAAAGTAAGAAAAAGCCTGTATATAAGGCAAAATATGGAATTATTCAACGGAACGGTGAGAATCTTGGCTTCTTTTCTTTTTTTATAACAATATTAGGAGGAATTGATGACTGTTATAGAAATGGTTTGATACCAGTAGTAGATATGAGGACAGGAGTCAATCAATATAAAAGAAAGGAATCAGACAATGCGTGGGAATATTTTTTTGAACAGCCTGGGGGAATAAGGCTAGACGATATTGGAAATTGGAATGAAGTAACAATAATTAATTGCGAAAATGTAATAATTCGTCCATATCAAAATATGGATTATTTTACAAATCAGCAAGCGATAATGTACTGGCATAAATTTGCTGAAAAAAACATTAACTTTACGAAAGAAGTACAATCTTATATCAATTTATTTTTGAAAAGGCATATTCAACCCTATAAGAAGGGAAATGGTATTTTGGGAGTGTTAGCAAGAGGAACAGATTATACCGAGTTGAGACCATTTGGACATCCCGTACAACCATCATATTCAGAAATAAAAAGTATGGTAGATCTGTACTTAAAAAAATATAAATGTGAAAAAATTTTTTTGGCAACAGAAGATCAAAGAATTTGTGAGCAATTTCTCGCAGACTATGGCGATTGTGTAATTGTTCCTGATGCTATACGTTACATGGAAACAAATGGAAAATACCTGTCAGAGTTAAAAACAAAAGAGAAAAATTTCAATATGGAAACACTTACATATATAGCTACTATTGTGGGGTTAGCTCAATGTGACTACTTAGTGGCCGGTAGAACAAGTGGAACAGTTGCGGCAACAATTTTTAGTAGTGGGTATAAGGATAGTTATTTTTTTAATGTTGGAAAATATGGGATAGATGATATAGAAACATTGGAGTTAGGAAAAAGATGAGATGGAAAGAGAGGATATTTTTAAAAAACTCATAATTAATTTGAGAATGAAAATGAACTGATTGATTGTGTTATAAAGTAAAGAGGGAAGATTATTTGAATGTTATGTGAATCTATTAAATGGAATTCTATACAAGATGTTTTTAAATGTATAGAGGAAGCAAAGTGTAATTATGTGGTTTTACGTAGCGCAGAAGAAATATTTGATGATGAAAAATATTTATTTGAGGGACATGATATCGATATATTGTGTGAACAAAGTGATGTGAATAAACTGGTAGATGCAATGAGATTAGAGAGAACAATTCATTGTTCATCGTATATATTAAATGTTGCAAATAGAAATATTTCAATCGATATAACTAGTCCAGGAAGCGGAGAATATGATTCACTATGGGAACAGCATATATTGATTCGCCGAATTGTTTTTAAAGATAGTCTATGCCATACACCTTCAGATGAAGATTACTTTTATACTCTTTTATACCATTCCTTGGTTCATAAAAAGCAGTTTCCTGAAAGGTATCGTGAAAGAATTAGAAAATTGGCTCATAAATTAGGTATGAAATTGAAATTTGAGCCAGATAATAGTTCAATAAGCAAATACTATTATACGATATTATTAAAGAAATTTATGAAGAAAAAGGGATACGAAATTAAAGAACTATATAAAGATAATTTTTTTCATAGAATCTGGGAAGAAGAAAGGCAATTTATTGAAAGGATAATCTGGAAGTTGAAAGAGTAAAATATTGTCAGTTATTCAAACAAAGGTGATTTTTCGTAATCAAAAATTTTGATTACTTAAGGTGAGGTCCGATTATGAAAAAGATAAAAGTAAAGTATCTTGATTGGTGGGAAGGGTTTGAACCGGAAAACTATTTAATAAATGAACTACTTAGAAAACATTACGATGTTGAAGAGTCAGAAGATCCTGATTATGTTATTTGTTCAATGTTTTCAAGGAAAGCATTAGATTACGATTGTATAAGAATTTTTTATTCAGGAGAAAATTTCTGCCCAGATTTTAATTTATTTGATTATGCATTTGGATTTGAAAAGATGAATTATGGTGATAGATATGTTTATTGCCCAAATTATATCTTAAATCCAAAATATAAAGATGATGTTGAACGAATGATACATAAACATGAAAACCAATCTCTGGCAGGAAAAAGTGAATTTTGTAGCTTTGTAGTAAGTAATGGATTAGGAAACCCCATAAGATTTAATTTTTTTAGTGAACTTTCAAAATATAATAAAGTGAATTCTGGAGGAAGATTTTTGAATAATATTGGGGCACCGAATGGTGTGCCGGATAAATATGAGTTTCAAAAGAAACATAAATTCTCTATTTGTTTTGAAAATAGTTCTCATAAAGGATATGTTACAGAGAAAATTGTACAAGGGTTTGCGGCAGGAACGATTCCTATTTACTGGGGGGCTGTGGATGTTGGGGATATTTTTAATAAGAACTCAATGATAATAGTAAAGGATAGCAATGATTTTGCAAGAGCAATTCAACAGATTAAAGAAATTGATAATGATGACGAATTGTATCTGTCAATGCTAGGAGAACCTGCTCTAGTATATCCCGAAGCAATAAATAAAATGATAAAAGATTTAGAAAATTTTCTAGTTAATATTTTCGAACAACCATTGGAACAGGCAGAAAGGCGGCCTCATGGAGAGGCGGTAAAAGTATATTACCAAAATTTCTTAGGAAAAGGAAAGGGTATGAAAGGATTATTTAAAAAAGGGAAGTAATGCTTGGCTTTTCATCAATATGGAAGAAAAACAATTCATCTAATGGGTGCGGAACTTCACTTTGACGTTGGCCTGTTGAAAGTAATGTAAATCTGGTAATCACGATGGCTACATGATTCGTTGGTGAATTAAAAAAATAGCATTTATTAATTTGGCTCAGCATAGACTAACTGAGTTTGAGGAACCTTTTATCACCAGAGATTTCTATAAATACGAATAGTCTCTTCTTCGGAAGGATTCAGTGTGTTGGTGCGTGTACATGCTTCTTCTAACGAAAATGTTGCTAACTTTATATTTATCAAAGAAATGGGTAAAAATACTCTTTCATTCTATTACATTTGGCAGGAGTTTACCGATATGATATTTTAAAAATTCTATGAATGAACTATATTGAATTATTTAGGTTGAAATATTGAATTTTCAAGGGACAACACAACTTACGGGCATGGAGAATCTTAACTAATAATTGCGAAAAAGTAATATTTTAGCAGTAAATGAGAATTATTGTAATGAGGGGAATTTGAAAGATAGGAAGGATAAACAGATATGGTTTTTTCGTCGATGATTTTTTTGTGGTTATTTCTACCGCTTTCTTTAATTTTGTATTATTTAGTTCCACGTCAGATGGTAGGGACACGTAATGTGGTACTTCTCTTAATAAGTTTGTTGTTCTATTCATGGGGGGAACCCAAATACATAGTAGTATTACTTTTGGTTATTGTTTTAACTTGGGCATATGGGATAGCAATAGGGGGCTTTGCACATAAAAATATTTTCCTTATAATGGCAATTGTTTCTGACTTGCTCGTTTTGTTTTTGTTTAAATATTTTGCTTTTTTTGTTAATATTTTGGGGATAAATAAATTCTATTTCTGCGAAGCAATATCAAGTTCGATTCATCTTCCTTTAGGTATCTCTTTTTTTGTTTTCCAATCTATTTCATATTTAGTAGATGTATATAGAAAAAATGAATTGAAGGAAAAGAATCTTGCTAATGTGGCTCTTTATATTTCTTTTTTTCCGCAATTAGTAGCGGGACCAATAGTTCAGTATGATTTTATTAAGTTGCAATTACACGGGGAAAGAGAGGACAGATTTTTTTATAACATTGATGGAATATACCGATTTATTGTTGGACTGGCGAAGAAAGTTATTATTGCTAATTCAGTTGCTTATGGAGTTGATAAAATATACAGTATTGGAATAGAGAACATTACGGGAAAAATGGCTTGGTTAGCTGCTGTGGGATATATGTTACAAATTTATTTTGATTTTAGCGGATATTCGGATATGGCAATTGGACTTGCTAAAATGTTTGGCTTTTCAATATGTGAAAACTTTGATTTGCCATATTGTTCAAAATCAATTACTGAATTTTGGAGGAGATGGCATATTTCTTTAGGGAGTTGGTTTCGAAATTATGTGTACATTCCATTGGGAGGAAACCGACATGGAAGTATAAGAACGTGTGCCAATCTATTACTTGTATTTCTTCTTACAGGAATATGGCATGGGGCAGGATTTAATTATATATTATGGGGAACATGGAATGGATTTTGGATTGTGGTTGAACGAGTATTTTTAGCAAAAAGAATGGAACGATTCAGAATACTTCCCCACATCTATGCACTTATAGTTATTGTGATTGGATGGATTATGTTCAGATGTGAAAGTCTGTCTCTTATGTGGGAAATGTTAAACCGATTTGTGCGGCCGTGGAATTACCAGCAGACAAATTATGGGGTCATTGAAACGGTTGGAAAACAATTTTTGGTTATGCTCGTTTTGGGCATTGGGGTTACAATATTTGAGATATATAATAAGTCTGCTTCTAATAAAAATGAGAAAATAAAAATATGTTTAGCAATTATAATGTTGTTTTGGTCAATTGTTTTATTGGCAGGAGGAACATACAATCCATTTATTTATTTTAGGTTTTAATAGGGAGGAGTAAGAATGCGAAGAAATATGAAATGGTTTATCCTCTTTGTTATTTTTTTTGCTGTCTTTCCCTTAAGCTACTACATAGGGGGCAAATATTGGGATGCAAAGTTGATAAATAATGAAAACAGGATTATGCAGCAATCGGTAGAAATAGATTCATGGGACAACCTTGCTAGTTCATTCGAAAAGTACTATTCAGACAATCTTCCGTGGAGAAATACCCTCATTTCTCTAAATGCTTTAGTTAGTAATTACATTTATAAAGAATCAATAACTGATTCAGCAATATTGGGTCAAGAAGGATGGCGATTTTTTAAGGAGGAAATACCATGTTATAAGGGCATTAATTTGATGACAGAAGAAGAGATTGAGCAAAACATTAATTATTTGCTAGAGATAAAACAGAAATTTGCCAGTGAAAATTGTAGATTTGTAGTGTTTATCCCACCAAATAAGGAAAGCATTTATTCAGATATGCTCCCTAATTATATCAAGCAAGTTAGCTTAGATAGAAGAGTTTATCAAATGATAGATTATATTAATGAAAATGATATTGATTTGGATATTATTTATCCTAGAAGAGAATTGAGTCTATTTAGAATAAATAATCCTCAATATCAAATTTATTTTAAAAATGACACTCACTGGAATAACCTTGGGGCCTATGTTGGAACAAAAGAGTTACTTAGATACTTGGATGTGGAAATCCCTCCAGTCACTGAACTAGAATTAAAAGGGTCGCCTGATGGATCATCAGCTTATGGAGGATATGATATGGCAAATGCTTCTGGGATGGCTGCATTTTTGTCCGACACTAATTATGAAATTATGGGGTGGACAAATAATAGCATGGTTGTTTATGAGGGAATGCCGTATAATAGTCTGGAGGAGTTTTATGGTGAGGGGCGTACTTACAATTCTCAACCCAAAAGAGAAAGTAAAATAGTGTTCGTTCGTGATTCGTATGGAACGGCAATGTATCCTATTTTAGCTTCAGTTTACAGAGAAATGTATTCTATTCATAAAGCCTATGTAAATTGGGATAATGTAGTTTGTGAAGAACCTGATATAGTAATATATGAAGCGGTTGAGAGAGGGTGGTAGCGTAGTATCAAAAAATATAAAAATGGCCTATGAAAAGGAAAAAATTACGACTATAATAAAACAAAGTACAAAAAAATTTTGAACGACATGCTTTTTGCTTGATATGTTTCTCACATATTTTACGTTTACGAAAGATCTTGTATGTTGTTGCATGTACATACTTTTTCCAACGAAAATATTGCTAAGCTTATATCGTATCAAAGAAACTGAAGAAATAACCTTTTCTTTTGTCGCGCTTAATTTGGCAAGTAGTTTACTGATACGATGTTTAAAAATCTCTGAACACAGTCAACTTCATTATACCAAATGGAGCATATTTATAGTTTCATTATCGGTTGAAATATTGAATTTTCAAGGTTCAACACATCATACTGGTGTGGAAAGTTTTGGCTATTTATATATGGGGAAGAGATAAGATATATTGAGTGGAGAATGTATTATATAATGTATATTCTTGTGCGGCAGAGCCGCCAGTCCGGTTTGAGCAGAGCCACCATTCCAGAAGCGAGAGCTATCAGAAATGTTATGCCGCGAAAGGCTCTTTATATGAGTAGGCATATGGTAAGCTTGTACGCTTAGGCAAACATGCCCACAGGGACAGGCTTACCGCTTTGCCGTAAATACATATACCGTGGAGGCTCATGTCAAGAGCACCGTGGAATAATGTTTCTGATGGCAATTCCAAGTGGCTCTGTGTTGCCGGAATGGTGGCTCTCAAACTCCGGACTGCCGGCTCAAACCAGCCCGGAATACTCAATATAATTGGGATTACTTTTTTTAGTATTACCTTACATTTGATTTCGTTATTTTAGTGGCACTAGGCCGGTATCGGATGTACTACTTGCTATTTTATTTTGGGGGATGGTTTGAAATCTTCCGTACAATAATGCTTTTGATAAATAATGACTGCTCAAAAATAAAAAATGAGCTTAAATCCATTGCTAAAAGTAGTATAATAAGTGCAGGGAAAACAGTTAATTCAGCACAAAAAACTTGCACTTAGGAGAAAACTCATGTATAAATTTGAACGATATCATCAGCTTGGTCTTGCAGATTTCAATCAACTGGTTGGATTAAAAATGCATCAGGGAAACCGCTGGGTTAAGAAAGCCGAAACCATTCCGTGGGATACCAGACGGAACCTCCCTTTGTGCCATTGCTTCTTGTAAAGTTCCGCAAGCGTCTGACTGATGACATCCTTGGCGAAATTAACGAGATAATCATTGTATACAACACCCCGGATGATCCAACCCCGGGTGGCGAAAGCAACCCGGATACGACAGAAACAGATATGACCGAAAATAACGGAACGCTGACCCTTGATGCAATCTGTGCCCCACAGAGTATCTCTTTTCCACAAGATGTAAATCTTCTGAATGAGGCGAGAAAAAATTTGGAAGGAATCATTGATGACCTCTGCGGAAGATTTGATTATTATATTCCACGGATGTGCCGCAGGAATGCTAGAAAAGATTACCTAAATCCGGCGAAGTGCAAAAAGCACACTAGCAAAAAGATATGCAAAGCAATCAAGCAGCAGTTCCAGTATATCCGCAGGGACAGAAAATACATCGATGAGCTTCTAGACATAGAGTGCGAACTGACACCAAAACAGGCTGAACGACTTGCCGTGATTGACAAAGTCTACGAACAGCAGAAGTACATGTATGAGCACAAAGTGCACTCCGTTCTTGATAGGATTGTCAGTATCAGCCAGCCGTACCAGTGGAATTCGGAGTAAAGATGGGTCTCAGTCTTGATGAAAAAGGAATGACCCGGATAGAGAAAGTGTCGTTTGATGCCTATAACAAAAGTGATTTTCTTATTGCAACTGTCGAACGATACTTTGAAAGAACTGGCCATTATCCGGAACGTATTTTAGCAGATAAAATCTACCGGAACAGAAACAACCTTGCTTATTGCAGGGAACACGGAATCCGCTGTCTGGGTCGTCCCTTGGTAGACCAAAGAAAGATACAGGAACCAATAAAAAAGACGAAAGATGACGCTGACTAGATTGTAGTGGAGAGGACTTTTGCTTACTTCTTTGAGAATCCGAAAATAAAATATATAAACGTTAGATGAAAGGGAAACAGCGATGACTATAAAGAAACAAATAACAAAGAAGATTTTATGGACGATAGCGTTTTTCTTAGTCACATTTTCTATATACTATGTCACAATTATTGAGCATGGTAATGCGGTAAAGCATTATGTAACGACAAATGAATCGGAAGTTAGTATCAGATTACAGCAAGGGGATGTATTTAAACAAAATGTAGTAATAAACAATGAATATTTGGAATTACAGGCAATAAGCATTGAAGTAATTGACTGCAATTTTGGAGAAAATGACTATGTTTTAGTTTCTTTTCTAGGGGAGGTGTATAAATATTACCAAAATGAAGGGGTAGGAAAAGTAGAAATTCCTGTTGTTGAAAGTGCAGATTGTGAAGCTGAAATCATAATTCAAGTGTTTTCAGAAAGTGGATGGATTGATTTGAAAATGGATCCGGTTACCGAAAGTGTATACCTTGAAAAAAGTTATGATGTACAGCAGTTAACACATATAGGTAAGATTTGGTATGGACTCTTTACGATATTATTTTGGATAGTTGTATTGGTGATGATTTATCTAATTATATGGAAAGAGTACGAAGGCAAAGCACTATATTTATTCTTAATGATGCTAGAACTGTTTTTGGCAATATCGCTACGTGATGTTACACTTATACTAAATCCGCAAGCTTTCGCGGAACAAATTGGAACACATTACTATCATAGTGTCCATTCAGGCATATTACAGTCAATGTTCACAACAGAAGCGGGGTATTGTGCAGCCGGAAAAAGATTGATCGCATATTTGGTATGCTTAACAAAATTTGGAAGAATGCATTATGTACTGATTACGAATATCGTACTGGTATTTAGCGCGGCCTTTTCTTGTGGTTTATATATTAACTTTGATTGGAATTTTGGGAAAGATAATAGGAAGATAGGGTATGTATTATCACTCTACTTAATAATGATTGCATTAGCATGTAGTTCAAATTTTCTATATATTGATCAAGGATATTGGGGCTTTCCAATTATTCTCTATATGTTCTTAAAAAAGGACATGGAAAGTATGAATAGGAAGACATATGTGCTTGCACTGATCATTTCTGTCATTTTTTGTATAACACAAGGACACTATGCTATGTTGCTACCATATAGTTTGATATATGTCATTGTAAATAAAAAAATGAGAAATCGAATATATGGAGTTTGTATAGCAAGTGGGGCTTTTTTGCAATTTGTAATATCTTATTTCGCAGGAGATACATCTGGATGGGAAAATAATGATATTTTTAACTTGAAGGGATATGTATCAAGCTTTTATGTTGAATTAACAAAGGTTTTTGCACGTATTTGGGGAATAAATAATATAGGGTATATAAACGCTATTTCTATTTGTATTATAATGGTTATTTTATTTGGTTTCACTTTGTATCTTTTTTTACAAAGAAGAAATGCTCAAATTAAGACTATTATAGATTCGAATATTATTCTGCTTTGGATGTTATTAGGAATAGAAGTGGGCTTTATGCACATTACCTCTCCAAGCTTTATTTATCGGAATAATCAGTACCTTAAATCAAGATATGAATTATTTCTTATAATTACAATGATAGTACTCGTTGTGTGTATGGGAGGGATTATATACAAATTTTTTAATACAGAAAAGCTTAAGGTTATTATGTGTAGCGTTATATTGATTTTGATAACTTGTGGGTGTGTGGATGAGTATCGATATAATTATTATGGGAATGATTATGTTACAGATAGAGTGACTGATTGGGAAAATACAGCTTCATATATTGTAGACAATGATTATTATTTTGCAAAGTTAGATCCATATGAATGGGGATATACAAACTATTATTATTTTGCAAGAGAAAAGGATGGGCCTATTGAAGATGAACAATCGGACATAATTGCTGTTTTCGTAAATAATGTAGATATATCCAGAAAGATTTGTATAAGGATGCGAGATTCTGAGGGAGATACATTGTGCGATATGAGATCAACTTCTGCAAACAACAAAAGTCATGTATGTTTTTATTTTGATGAACCAGTAAATGATGTTGCAGAAATAGAGTTTTATGATATGGAAAGCGGAGATAGATTGTATTTGGGGGATTATACATTTGCGATTAGAGATTTTGAAAATGTATTTATTCCAAGAGGTTGAAAATGAAAGGAACGCTAAAAAATGCAAATTATTATTCCAATGACCGGCTATGGTTCTCGCTTTGTAGCTGCAGGTTATAAAAATTTGAAACCATTTATTGAAGTAGTGGGGAAACCAATATTGCAGTGGATTGTAGATGGCATGTATCCAGAGGAAAAGAATATCCTCTTTGTGTGTCGAAAGGAACATTTGGACAATATTGATGGGATGGAGCAAAAACTAAAAGAGATTGCTCCGACTTCGCACATCTATGCCATTGATGATTGGATAAAAAAAGGTCCTGTATTTGATGTGCTTAGAGCTTCTGAAGCTATAGATGACAATGAATCAGCGATGATAAATTATTGCGATTTTTATATGAGCTGGGATTGGAAATCATTTAAAAAGAAGTTGGAAGAACGTAAACCAGATGGGTGTGTTCCTTGTTATACAGGATTTCATCCTCATCTTATGGTTCCTAAAAATTTTTATGCTTCGTGCCTAACGGATGAAGAGGATAATCTTATTGAAATCAGAGAAAAATACTCTTTTGAGCAGGATAAGACAAAGGCTAAACATTCACCGGGAAATTACTATTTTAAAGACGGAGCAACTTTGAAAAAATATTGTCAGAGGCTTGTTGATTCTAGGCAAGAGCTAAATGGCGAGTATTATGCCAGTATGCCTTATAACTTTATGGTTCAGGATGGACTAAAAGTCTGGGTGCCTACTGATATTGATTATTTTTGTCAATGGGGAACTCCTGAAGACATGCAGGAGTGTATTTACTGGTTAGATTTAATGAAGGGGATGAAACAATGAATATATTAATTCCTATGGCTGGTGCTGGAAGCAGATTTGCAGAGGCAGGTTATACCGTGAGTAAGCCGGCAATTCCAACCTATGATAAAAGAACCGGAAAGCAGCTTCCAATGGTAGTGTGCGCTACCTTGGATTTACCTGGTGTGAAAGTAGATGGATCCAATGTTATTTATGTGGATCGAGATTTTCATGCCACGAATGGCACCGAGGAGGCAATTAAAAATTGCTTTCCTAATGCAAAGTTTATCACGATAGATTATTTGACGGAAGGTCAGGCCTGCACTTGTATGCTAGCGGAAGAACTCATTGATAATGAAGAAGAATTACTGATTGCCGGATGTGACAACGGTATGGAGATTGATAGAGATAAATTTGCAGCATATTGTGATGAAGCAGATGTATTAGTTTTTACTTATCGCCATAATGAGGCAGTCCTTGCTAATCCCAATGCTTATGGTTGGATGATTGCAGACGAAAATGATAATATTACGGGGACATCGATTAAGAAGGCTATTTCAGATAATCCAATGGAAGACCATGCTGTTGTTGCTACTTTCTGGTTCAAAAAAGGCTCTATTTTCGTAGAAGCAACAAAGAAGATGATTGCTGAAAATGATAGAATTAACAATGAGTTCTATGTAGACCAAGTGGCTAAACATGTACTTGATCTCGGATATAAAGCAAAAGTGTTTGAAATTGACCGCTACATTGGATGGGGAACCCCGGCAGATTATGAGT
>JBJENM010000149.1:0-6898 GCA_051880175.1 Agathobacter sp.
GGAGTTAATTCCACCGCATAAGCGGACGGTGGAATTAACTTTTTAAATTTTTAAAGATAAGAGGAAATTTAGAAAGTGGTTGACATGCAACAGGCAGTTGCATACAATGGTACTGTAAAAAAATGAATAGGAATTCTTCGGGGCAGGGTGCTGCCAGGTTTATTGGCAAATTCCCGACCGACGGTGATTCTGATGATTTCAGAAAAGTCCGTGAACTGCAATAGCAGCCGATCCGGTGAGATTCCGGAACCGACAGTATAGTCTGGATGAGAGAAGGAAAGTAGATGCAGATAGCGCAAAGTGCTATCTATTCTTGGCGAACGTATACCCCGGATATTGTGATGTCCGGGGTTATTTATTTGCAAAAATCTACCACGATCTCCTGGGATTCCGAAACAAGAAAAAAGGAGAGAAAAAAATGAGTAACGAAATGAAGAAAAACAGATGGAACACAAGATATCTTGCCGGTGTTGCAATGCTTAGCGCAGTTGCATTCATTCTGCAGTATTTGGAAATTGCAATTCCGATCATGCCTGGATTTATCAAGTTTGATTTTTCCGATCTCCCTGCATTGATCGGAGCATTTGCATACGGACCTCTTGCGGGAGTGCTGATTGAGCTTGTTAAGAACCTGCTTCACTGTGCGGTTTCCCAGAGCGCGACGGTAGGAGAATTATCAAACTTTTTGTTAGGCGCGGTATTTACCGGAGTGGCAGGACTGATTTACAAAAATAAAAAGACAAAGAAGAGAGCTTTAATCGGAGGCGTTGTCGGAGCTATTGTCATGGGACTGATCTGTATACCATCCAACTATTTTGTGGTGTATCCGTTTTATTATAAGGTATATATGCCGGAAGAGGTTGTGCTTAGCCTGTATCAGGTAATCCTGCCAAGCATGAAATCGGTGCTTCAGTGCCTGTTTGTTTTCAATCTGCCGTTTACCATTGTAAAGGGACTTATTTCAGCCGGAATCACCATGCTGATTTATAAGCCGCTTTCACCGATTTTAAAAGGAAAAAATCACTAATCTATTTGTTTCTAGTCCTGAAAGAACACGGTTTTATGATCGTGTTCTTTCTTTTTATTTTCGCTTATGATATAATACAATTAATTATGGGATTCTGTGCTTAGAATCCGTGAAAGGATAAAAAACAATGGAAGTTTCGTTTGATATAAAGCTTACACCAAAGGACTTATTTCGCTTCAATATGTTCCAGACCTACACTACGACCCAGGGGCCGACGTCCATTATTCTTGCAATTATCGTGATTGTGATGTCGGTGATCTCCTTTCGGGACGGACAGGTTGGATACGGGCTTTTGTATGTAGCAGCCGCAGTTCTGTTTGTGGTATACATTCCCGGCTCTCTCTGGGGCAGAGCGAAGGCGGCCTTAAAAAAGAACGAGGTTCTTGCAGGAACCCTGCACTATCAGATATCCGAAAAAGGAATTGAGGTATTTCAGGGGGAGGACAGCGGACTTTTGCCCTGGGATGCGATTTATAAGATGGTTTCCAATAAGAAGCAGATACTGATTTACAGCAATCGTGTCAATGCCTACATTATTCCGAGAGAACAGTTGGGGGACAAATACGACGCATTAAAGGAAATCGCAAGAAAGCAGCTACCAAATTACCGGTTCCGCATGAAATAAAGGAAAGAGATATGGTTATAGAAAGCTATTCACCACAGGAAACCTTAGAGCTTGGGCGGCAGTTGGGAAGAAATGCAAAGCCCGGTGAAGTGTACACGCTGATTGGCGACCTTGGTGTTGGAAAAACAGTACTTACCCAGGGAATTGCAGAGGGACTTGAGATTACAGAACCAATCTGCAGCCCCACATTTACCATTGTACAGGTTTACGAAGAAGGAAGAATGCCCTTTTACCATTTTGATGTATACCGAATTGGTGATGTGGAGGAGATGGAAGAAATCGGATATGAGGACTATTTTTACGGAGATGGTCTTACCATGATTGAATGGGCGAACCTGATTGAAGAAATTCTGCCGGAACATTACAGAAGGATTACCATCGAGAAAGATCTGGAAAAGGGATTTGATTATCGTAAAATTACGATTCAAGAGGTTTAAGTAAGAAATGAAGTTATTAGCAATAGACAGCTCCGGTCTGGTTGCAAGTGTTGCAATCATAGAGGACAATAATCTTCTTGGAGAATATACCATCAACTATAAAAAGACACATTCACAGACGCTTCTTCCCATGCTGGATGAAGTGGCAAAAATGATTGAGCTGGACAAGACATCCTTAGATGCCATTGCAGTGTCTGCAGGACCGGGATCTTTTACCGGACTTCGAATCGGATCTGCAACGGCAAAGGGCCTTGGACTTGCGTTAAATAAACCACTGATACATGTGCCTACCGTAGATGCCTTAGCATACAATCTCTGGGGAACCGACAAACTGATCTGCCCGCTTATGGATGCAAGAAGACAGCAGGTATACACGGGACTCTATGAATTTGTGGAGAATGAGTTCCATATACTACTGGAACAGTGTGCCATCGGAATTGATGAAATCATCGAAAAAGTAAATGCCATGGGACGCCCGGTTATTTTCCTCGGAGATGGAATAGACGTTTTTACAGAGGAAATCAAGGAACACTGCAAAGTGCCGTTTTCTTTCGCACCTGCCGGAATGAACAAGCAACGGGCAGCAAGCGTGGCACTTTTGGGAAAAGAGCTGTATGAAAAAGGAAAGACAGTAAGCGCAGCAGAGCATGCGCCGGATTATTTAAGGCTTTCCCAGGCAGAACGGGAACGTAAGGAAAAGGAACGGGATTTTCGGATATGATCCTTCGAAGAATGGAAAAAAGGGATGTGCCTCAGGTGGCTGCTATTGAAAGGTCCACCTTTTCACAGCCCTGGAGCGAAAATGCATTTTTGGAATCCCTTGCAAATAACTATACCTATTTTCTTGTGGCTGAGGAGCAGGTGGCAAACAGCGCAGGGGATGAGGCTGCCATCATCGTTGGATATGTCGGTATGTATATTTCCTTCGAGGAAGGCGAGATTACAAATGTTGCCGTTGCAGAAGCATTACGTAAAAACGGCATCGGAGAGGCTTTGATCAGAAGGCTGCTTGCGGAGGCTTCGGAGCTTGGTGTGACAAGAATAGTGCTTGAGGTCCGGGTGAGCAATGCTCCGGCGATTCGGTTATACGAAAAGTGCGGATTTAAAGAAATCGGAATCCGAAAAGGCTTTTATGATTTCCCAAAGGAAGATGGAAGCATCATGGTATGGGAAAGCGAAACAGAACAGGAAGTTTGAAAATATGTTAGATGTGTGTTTACTTGGAACAGCGGGAATGATGCCACTGCCTTACCGGTGGCTGACCTCTCTGATGCTCCGTTATAATGGAAGCAGTCTTCTGATCGATTGCGGGGAGGGAACCCAGATCGCAATCAAGGAAGCGGAACTTAGCTTCAAACCAATTGATATTCTTTGCATTACGCATTTTCATGCGGACCATGTGAGCGGTCTTCCGGGACTTCTTCTTACCATGGGAAATGCTGAGCGGACAGAACCTCTTACCATCATCGGACCAAGAGGACTTGGGCGGGTGGTAAATGCCCTTCGGACCATTGCACCGGAGCTTCCTTTTGAAATCGAGTGTATCGAATTGGAGGAGCCTGTGGTGGATCTTGAAATCAATGGCTATCATATCCACGCCTTCGCAGTAAAGCATAATGTGGTGTGCTACGGATACTCCATTGAAATCAAGCGCCAGGGAAAGTTTTCGGTGGAAAGAGCCAAGGAACAGAATGTTCCCATGCGCTGCTGGAATCCACTTCAAAAAGGAAATGTGGTACAGATGGATGGCGTGACCTATACACCGGACATGGTGTTAGGACCCCAGAGAAAGGGACTAAAGGTTACCTATTGTACGGATTCCCGCCCGACGGAGGGAATTGTTGCTGCGGCAGAGGCTTCGGATCTGTTTATCTGCGAAGGCATGTACGCAGAACCGGAAAAGCTTGCAAAAGCAAGGCAGTATAAGCATATGACCTTTTATGAGGCTGCGCAGATGGCAAAGGAGGCAGGGGTCAAGGAATTGTGGCTGACACATTTTTCCCCGTCCCTTGTACATGCGGAGAGCTATATGCCGAAGGTAAAAGAGATTTTTGAAAACGCCTATTTAGGAAAAGATGGGAAAACAAAAGAGCTGGTTTTCCAGGAGGACTAATATATGAAAAAAGCCGGTGTGATTATCGCCGCTTTGCTATGTATTGGTGTGATATGTGGAGCTTTTTTCTTTGCGAAACAGAAGGCAGAATCGTCGCAGAACCGGGATGTGGAACTGACGGAAGTGCAGAAGCTGATTACAAAGAACATTGATGACAATTATCCGCCAACGCCGCGAGAGGTAGTTAAACTATACAATAGAATAATAACCGCCTACTACAAAGAAGACTACACCATAGATGAATTGTCACAGCTTGCGGACCAGACACTAAAGCTGTTTGATGATGAGCTTCTTGCTGTCAATGACAAGGAATCCTATTTTATGGCACTCAAGGCAGACATCGATGATTATGCCAGAAGAGAGCGGTATATTGCACAGTCTTCCGTATGCGACAGCCGGGATGTGCTTACCAAAACCATAGACGGTGATGAGATTGCATATGTAACCTCTTCTTATTTTGTAAGGGAGGGCACAAACTACGCGAAGACCTACCACATGTATGTCCTTCGCCAGGATGACGAAGGAAAATGGAAAATCCTCGTATTCTATCAGATTGAAGGAGATTCATCGGAAGATGATTAAAGAAACCGAAAAAGAAATAAAAATTCTGGCAATAGAAAGCTCCTGCGATGAGACCGCGGCGGCTGTCGTGGTAAACGGAAGAGACCTGCGTTCGAATGTCATATCTTCGCAGATTGACCTGCATACCTTATACGGAGGTGTGGTTCCGGAAATTGCCTCAAGAAAACACATTGAAAAAATCAATCAGGTGATTGAGCAGGCATTGTCCGATGCAGACATGACCTTAGACGATATCGATGCTATCGGTGTCACCTACGGACCGGGACTGATCGGAGCGCTTCTTGTGGGAGTGGCCGAGGCGAAAGCAATCAGCTATGCGAAGGATATCCCACTGGTGGGAGTTCATCATATTGAAGGTCACATCAGCGCCAATTATATTGAAAACAAAGACCTGGAACCGCCGTTTTTGTGCCTTGTAGTTTCCGGAGGGCATACCCATCTGGTAAAGGTGGCGGACTATGGGAAATATGAGATACTGGGAAGAACCAGGGATGATGCAGCGGGAGAGGCATTTGATAAGGTTGCCCGTGCCATCGGACTTGGATATCCGGGAGGCCCGAAGATCGAGAAGGTATCCCACGAAGGGAATCCGGATGCCATTGTTTTTCCCCGGGCAAAAATTGCAGACGGAGTATATGACTTTAGCTTTAGTGGGTTGAAATCAGCCGTGCTCAATTATCTGAACGGGTGCAGAATGAAAGGGGAGGAAATCAATCAGGCAGATGTAGCAGCCTCCTTCCAGAAATCCGTTACGGATGTTTTAGTGGAACATGCCATGCATGCCATCGATGAATACAAGATGGATAAATTCGCGATTGCCGGAGGCGTGGCCTCCAACGGAGTCATCCGTCAGGCCTTAGAGGAAGCCTGCAAAAAGAAGGGCGTCGCCTTTTACCGGCCATCACCGATTCTTTGCACAGACAATGCGGCAATGATCGGAGCCGCTGCCTACTATGATTTTATAGCAGGGAAACGTGCGGGATTGGATTTGAATGCAATAGCAAATCTAAAGCTTGGAGAATAGGCGGAAAACAGTATGAAGTTTGCAGCGATTGTATTGTCTGCGGGAACCGGAAAACGAATGGGAAGCGAAATCCCGAAGCAGTATTTACCTATTAATAAGAAACCAGTCATCTATTACAGTTTAAAAGCCTTTGAGGAGAGCGGGGTAGAGGAGATTATTCTCGTTGCAGGAAAAGAGGATGTGGAATATTGCAGAACCCAGATCGTGGAACAATATGGTCTTAAAAAAGTAACCGCAATTGTTCCCGGTGGAAAAGAGCGTTATGATTCTGTTTATGAAGGCTTAAAGGCAATCTCTTTTGCAGACTATGTCCTGATTCATGACGGGGCCCGGCCCATGCTTACCGGGGAGATTATCAAACGGTCCATGGATGCTGTGATGACAGAAAAAGCCTGCGTGGTGGGAATGCCTGTTAAGGATACGATTAAGGTGGTGGATAAAGATGCATTTTCCAAAACCACACCGGACCGCAATACCCTGTGGCAGGTGCAGACACCTCAGAGCTTTTCCTATCCTTTGATTATGGAAGCATACACAAAGTTAAAAGAACGCATTGCGCAAAACGACAAGACGCTTCCTGCCATTACGGATGATGCGATGGTTGCAGAGTATTTTCTGAATCAGAAGATTAAGATGGTAGAGGGAAGTTATGAGAATATCAAGGTAACAACCCCGGAGGATATGCTGATCGCAGAACTCTTTTTGAATAAGAAGAAGTAATTCCTATTTTACAATTGTGCATCTGAATAAATTTTGCTATTTGAAATCAGAACGTTTAAAAAGCGCCGGCACTTAATGAGCAATTTATTGCGAATTTAGTACCGCTGCGCTTTTTACAAACGAGAGTGGGTTCTGATTCAAATATGCAAATTTATTCAGATGCACAAAAATAAAACAGGGAAAAAATAATTCAAAAAAATTTATATTTTTGTGTTGACACCAAGTAGCATTGATGATAATATAATTTCTGCGCTGATTGCGATAACGGAATATACGAAAGTTCAGTTGTATCGTGTTTTGCGCACAATTTCATATATATGGAGAGGTATCGAAGTGGTCATAACGAGGCGGTCTTGAAAACCGTTTGTCC
>JBJENM010000150.1:0-3932 GCA_051880175.1 Agathobacter sp.
GATGGGAAAAAACCAGTATGTTTCCATGGAAACAGTCGAGAAAATTTGTAAGAAGTTGGGATGCTCCGTTGATGAGATGATGGAATTTACTGATGATGAAAAGTAAGATACTGCCGCAATTAAAGATGCATAGCAATGAGCGTCTATTGTAATTTTCAAAAAACGGAAAGATATGGGTTAGGAATAGAATAAAATAATAAATCGCCGGATACGGCAAAACTCTCTTAGCGAAGCTAAGAGCGCACTTCTATACATGCATTTTTCAATGCCATGTATCGTGCGTCCTGCGGAGCTGTCTCCCGGTTGAAGATCGATTCGATCTGGGAGACATGCGAAATCAGGATTTCGGACAAGGGTTCCCCTTGCGGCACGAGTGCCTATCCCTTTTTTATTCTATCTGGATAGATGGAATACATTGGAAGAAGAGATATCTGGGTATGTCATGGGCAGAGGAGGTGTTTGATTTGAAAGAAAAGAAATGCATTACGATTTTTTCTAAAAGGAAAAAGGTTGAACTTGATATCAGTTCAATTCTTTACATTATGATGGACAGGGATAAAGCTGAAATCCATGCTTCTGGAAACAGAGTATATGAAACATGGATCAGCCTCAGTACACTTGAAAAACTACTGGGTGATGAATTTATCATGGTACGTCGTGGATGCCTTGCATCGGCAATGGCGATACACGATATAACCAAAAAAGTAAACCTGATCAATGGTGATACGCTGAACTATCCAATTCGGAAGAAAAAACAGTTAATTGATGAGTTCCGGTTAAAGCAGGAGAAGATTGTCAGCAGCATTATCAAGGACGATTGCCCGGTAACGGAGGTAGAATATCGCAGGTACTACAGCAGCTTTGATAATCTGCCATTTGCATTCGCAGATATTGAGATGATCTTTGATGAGGGAAAACGTGCTGTGGATTGGATTTTCCGATATGGCAATTCGGAACTGGCAAGATTAGAAAAGTTACCATTGGAGAAGCTGATTGGCAACTCTTTTGGGAGTCTGTTCTCTAATATGGATTCCAAGTGGCTTCGGAGTTATGAGCGTGCTGCTCTTTACGGCGAGAAACTGGAAATGATGGATTACAGCCCGGAAATTGATACATATTTAAAAGTGATATGCTTTCCGACATTCCGGGGACATTGCGGGTGTATTCTGTTTGATCTTTCAGAGATAAAATATGTGGAGAATAGCGGCGATGCTGAGCAATCATGGAGGTTTTATTTTGAAAAGTAACTAGCGAAAAATGGTTGACTTTCTTGATATGGTTAAAACGCTATTTTGTCGGAACTTATGTTGATTGGTCGGAACTACAATGATTGTTAGTCGGAACATTATCGGAAAATAATTGGAATTATATTGAAAAACATAAAAAAAGCTGATATAATGCTACAGAATAATATAATTTAATTAGTTTATTTCATCATGATTTTTGAATATGTTTATATAAGGGGTTGTAGTACATGATACATATATGGGATAATATGTTGACAGACAGACAGACAGACAGACAGACAGATAAGAAAACTATATATTTTTTTGCAATAGGAAAGAACAGGGCGTATTCTGCCTCCGGGTTTTAGGAGGGTACGCCCTTTTTCTGATGCGATAAAAGGAGTGACGCTATGAAAAAAAATGATTTGGTAAGGAAATACCAAAAGAGTTTTACAGCAGTTCTTGTGTCTGCAATGGTTTTTAGCTCATTTTCTGGTACAGTGTTTGCTGCAGAGACTGAAATGTTGGAATCAGCCATAGAGACGCAACAGCAGTCTTCGGGAGTGGAATCCTTGGCACCATCAACAGAAATGTTGGCTGAGCCTGTAACAGAGGTTTCCACAGAAGCCCCGACCGAGCCTGTAACAGAGGTTTCCACGGAAGCCCCGACCGAGCCTGTAACAGAGATTTCCACGGAAGCCCCGGCTGAGAATGCAATAGAGGTTTCAACAAATCCACCAACAGAAGAACTTAGTGAGCCTGTGACGGAAATACCAACAGAAACACAGATAGAAGAACCAGCCGGGGATATAGATGAAACATCCACGGAACCCGTTACAGAGAATCCTACAGAAGCTCCGGCAGAAATGATATTTGACCTGGCAGTGAAATTTTCTTTAGGAATGAATCAGCTGAGGATCAAAGAAGAGCAACAGTCGTTTGTACGGTCATTATTTTCAGAGGATGAAATCAGACAGGGCGGACATGGAAATGTGGTGGTTTACGCTGATCTGCTGGATGATCTTTTGAAGGATGAGCAAGATAAAACGGAAGAGCAAAAACTCTCAGAAGAAGAAAGAAACCTTCTGAAAGCAGAAAAGGCAGTTCTGGAACAGTGGTCGGAAAGTAATGGATACACTGTGGCACAGTATTTTTCCCTGCGTTTATTCAGACAAAGAAACAATGAGATACCTTTAAGGATTACAGAAAGCAATGAGAGGCTTTCGATGATTTTGGAAACCGCCGGAGTACAGGCGGATGACATGATACTTGTCTATGTAAAGGACGGGCAGGCGATGATCTGTGATGATGCGGATAACTGTGAAGATATCATTGCTTTTGACAGCAGAACATTTGGAACATATGCCCTTGTTTATCATTCTGTGATACCGGAACCTGATACAGAAAGTGAAACGGAGAAAGATACAGAAAACGAAATGGAAGATAGAGCGGAGGACACAGAAAGTCCAGATTCTATTGTAATGGATGTAATCGGATCAAATGCCGTTTATCATCCGGGATCCAGAGGACAATGGAATCCGGATACACACTGTTATGAGAATGGAACATCCGGGAAATGGATCTATGAAGAGGGCGAAGGAAAAGTGATTTTCGCAAATACAGGAAATGAGGATGTGACGCTTATTCTATCTTATCATCCGTCTGCGTTATACGAAAAAATTACCGGAGTGTTCAGGGATCAGAACGGCAAATCCGTTCAGAAACTTTCCATTCCTGCTGGAAACACGGTTACGGTATATCTTAGTCTTTCCGGGGAAGCGGATCCGGGAATAAACGGTGAGGTGATTGGGACTGTATCCTATGAACTTGCCGGGCAAGGGGGTGATTAAGTGGGAAAACAGCCCAAAAGAAAGACATCAGGGAACAGGACAAAGATCATCATTACTGTGCTGCTGCTTGTTACATTCGCTGCATTAGCGGTGACGATCTGGGCATTATTTTTCAGAAATACCGGGCCAACACTGGCTCCTGATTATGCACCGCAGAAGGCGGAAGAGTATGCAGAACCTGTTACAGGGGATTCGGAAGAAAAGATGGATGTATCCCAGGGTGGCGGAGCAGTCAGTATGGTTTATCAGAAAGAAGTACATATTTCGCTTTCTGACAATATGGCAAATCTGATGTTCCAGAATCCGTCAAGATCTGTAAATGATATTGTGCTGCAGATCGTAATTGTCAGTGAAGACGGAACAGAAACGGTGATTGCCCAGTCCGGAACCCTGTCACCCGGATATAAAGTCGAACAGCTGGAACTGATAAAAGATGCAGCAAAGCTCTCTGTGGGAGACTATACCGGAAGATACAATGTCCTGTATTACGATCCTGACTCCGGAGAGAAAGCAGTCCTGAATGGAAATATCGAAGGGATTGAAATTACAGTAACTGATTAGAAATGCATACTTCAAAAAGAAGATGTAATAAAAAGTTTTCAGAAAGGAAGAAAAACGATGAAGAAAAAAGCATTAAGCCTTTGCATGGCAGCTATACTAGGGTTATCCTCCGGGACAGTGGCAATGGCGGGAACAATAACTTCAGATGGAGGGACAGAAAGTCATGCGGTATACGGAACTTATGAATCTGTGAGCGAGCCGGGAACAGTGTATTCGGTTGAGGTATCTTGGGGCAGTATGGAATTTACCTACACGGATGGAGCAACAGTCAAAACATGGAATCCGTCAACACATA
>JBJENM010000150.1:4032-6715 GCA_051880175.1 Agathobacter sp.
TTTGTCAGGAGCGTTAACGGACACAAACGCAAATAAAGCAACAATCGGTAGTGTAACAGTAACCATCGCAGATGCAGATACAGCATCACAGGAATAAGAAGGAGGGAGGAAAGAATGATGAAAAAAATAATTGCAGCAGCACTCGCCCTTACTTTGAGCATGACTATGGGAAACTTTGCATATGCAGCAGAAGGTAGTTCTACGGTTCCGGAAGGCGGTTCAGCCGATATTAAAGCAACTTATCAGGCAGGGACGGAAACCGCAGGTACTGTTTACAGTGTCGATGTGGCATGGGGAAGTCTGGAATATAGATACAATTCAGGTGCTACAAAAGTATGGGATCCGGAAACTTTGATGTATAAGGAGACATCCGGCACCGCTTCATGGACTTGTGAAAGTGGGGAGGATCAGATTACTGTAACGAATAACTCGAATGTACCTGTAAAAGCAACTTTTTCTTATGAGCAGAAGAATAGTAGCGGTATTACCGGAACGTTTGATAAAGATGAAGTTAAGCTTGCAACAGCAGTGGGAACAGAAGTAAATAATGCTCCAAGTGATACGGTTAAATTGACATTAAATGGAGACCTTTCAAGTAGCACAACGGAAAAAACAGAAATCGGTAGTGTTACTGTGTCAATTAAAAATGATAATATTCCTGATTCGAGTATTATTTCCTGTGGTAATTCAAGTATGACTTTCTATTATACTGAAACACCAAATGAATATATTATCGAGAAGGATTTCCCCGCAAGTTATGATCGAGCAATTTACTTTGCTTATATAGAAATTGCTGGGACGAAGTATACTCTATCAATGGATACTGGTGAACTTAAAAACGACACTGTGACATCATTTACTTTGATTGAAGGTACTAGTGGCATTTACAGATTTTATCGTCCGTCTGATTATACTACGGTGGGGCATCACTTTACGATGACAGTCAATACAGAAACAATGACGGGAACAGCTCTGGTTACACCGATTTCTTAATGGAGTCTGACAATTGCCGGGTGGATATTAATCCGCCCGGTAATATCATCCTTGATACCTGTTTCTGATCAGGATTTTGTGTAACAGTGAATAAGTGAACAAAAATGATTATATCTGATAAGCTATGAACTCCATCAGATATTTTGGATAAGCATTTACCTGGGCTGTGATCTCACTTTGGATGGTATTGCTTACATTTGAATGTGTTCAGAGACAGCTATGACGGATGATAGATAAAAGAAATCGAGGTTTTATTATGAAGGAAAACTATAGTCTGCGAATCGCAGCCGTTGTCTGCATCCTTGCCCTTTGCTGCATGGTGCTGGCACTGACGGTTGGGAGTAGAAAATCCCAGAGAACAGAATTTACACCGCCGCCCTTTGAAACGGCTGCAGTCAGCGGCATGCCGACAGTGCCGGATGATCTTGGGTGGTCGGAAATCTATCAGGATGGAATGGGATTTAAGGCGTATATCTGTGGAAATGTGCTCACAGAGGACAGTACAGCTGATATTTATTTTACAAATTCAGAAGAGTTTGACGTATGGCTGAAACTGCGTGTTCTGGATGAGAATGGAACTGTTTTGGGAGAGACAGGACTTATCAGGCCGGGAGAATATGTGAAGTCTGTATCCCTTACTTCTGAAATAAAAGATGGTGCGGCGATTAAATTAAAGATCATGGCGTATGAACCAGATACTTATTACAGTGCCGGTGCGGTTACATTGAATACGACAATCAGGAAAGGAGGAGCAGAATGAAACGGTTGGTAACATTTTTTCTGATTTGCATGCTTACAGCATATTCGAGTATGATATGTTATGCAGGGAATTCTGCTCTGACAGGAGAACAGGAGCAAACAGCTTTTGGCATTTACGCAACTTATATTGCGGGAGAAACAGAATACTTGACATCTCCGATAAAAAATGGAAACGGTGAGATTCAGTTACCGGATGGAAGCGTGATTACGGTCAGTGGAGTTACGGATAATAGTTTGATGCTGGTTGTCTACCCGGTAACCAGCCAGGATGCAGAAGCATGGGAATGGTTCGCAGCATGTATGGAGGGGAAAGGGAAAAACATTTCACCCTTTGAAATCTATTTTGTAGACGAAAATGGAAACAGAATTCTGGCGGATGGAGTAACGATTTCCCTATTGAATACATGGAAGAATCCGGCTGTTTTCTCTTTGAATAGTGATGGAATATTAACTGCGTTATCCTTGCAGATCAGAGATGACCAGATGATTTTTCGGGCGAATGGCAGTTATTATTACGTTCTTGCAGAAAAAACAGAACAGGATATTCCCGCTGAACCGACAACAGAACCAACGACAGAGCCAACAACAGAGCCAACAACAGAACCAACAACAGAGCCAATAACAGAACCGACAACACAAGGTACTACAGGTAACACATCTGTGAATAATACTGGAAATGGACAGACTTCGGGGGCACAAACCGGGGATAATACACCGTTGGAATTATATGCTGCTTTGCTGCTTTTGGGATTGACAACTGTATTTATAACGGGATTTTCTTGGAAAAAGAATCATACAACCAGATAAAAATAGCAGGTATTAATAACGATGGATCATGGTCTGTTGATTTCTGCATATTACTGTTTTAGTAAATTAAATAACGAGTAAGCCAAAGGGCATCAACCGTAAAAAAGTTGGTGCCTTTTGTTTT